>NZ_JBPLBA010000132.1:0-26504 GCF_054039375.1 Desulfomarina sp.
ATCATCTCTCTGTTACGCACCTCTTCCTCCACATCCACAAATCGTTCCCGCATGGTTTCAAGAATAACATAAACAACTGGAACAAGCATTGTGGAGACAAAGGTTGCGGCGACCATTCCGCCAAGAACAACCACACCTATGGACCGCATGGTCATTGCTCCGGCTCCCGCCGCAAAAGCCAGAGGAATAACCCCGAAAACAAAGGAAAGAATGGTCATCATGATAGCCCGGAAACGTAAACGTGCCGCCCCCATGGCAGATTCAACAATGGAAACCCCACTCTCCCGTTGTTCTTTCGCCACTTCAACAATCAGAATGGCATTTTTGGAAGAGAGACCGATAAGCAACACCAGACCGATCTGGGCAAAAAGATTATTGTCCAGTCCGGCCAGGTTCTGACCAAGCAACGCCCCCAGCATAACCAGGGGGACGGAGACAAGAATCATGATGGGCAGTACCCAGCTTTCATACTGTGCGGCCAGAACAAGATAAACAACCACCAGGGCGAAACTGAACACCAGAATTTTTGTATTGTCCGCCAGTTTCTCCTGGTATGACATTCCCGACCATTCAAAACCATAGGTATTATTGGCTGGAAGTACTTTTTCCGCTAGTTCGGCCATAGCCTGCATCGCCTGCCCGGAGCTGTGTCCCGGTGCGGCAACCCCGTTAATGGTGATGGAGCGGTACATATTATAATGGGCGAGATCTGCAGGCCCGGTGATTTTGTTCACTTTTGCCAGGGTGGCCATCGGCACCATATTGCCCTTGTAATTCTTGACATGGAGGGAGGATATATTGCGTATCTCACTCCTGAACTTTTTATCCGCCTGGACAAAAACTCTGAAAACTTTACCGTATTTCGTAAAATCATTGATATAGAATGAACCGAGATAAGTCTGCAGGGTCGCAAAGATCTCCCCCATGTCCACCCCGAGGGCCGCTGCTTTTTTCCTGTCAATATCAATAAACAGCATCGGATAATTGGGTGCGTAAGTGGTGTAGGCCCGGCCGATCCGGGGATCATTATTGGCTGCAGCCACCAGTTTATAGGCATAGTCAACAAAGGTGTTCAGGTCACCGGCGGTATAGTCCTGCAACCTGAAATCAAACCCGCCCACGGTCCCAAGACCGGGAATACCCGGCAGATTGAAAGCCGCCACATTGGCATCGGAAATCACTGCACATTTTTTATTGACAGTTTCAATAATACTCCCGACGGAAAGTTCGGCAGCCGTTCGCTCCTCCCAGGGAACAAGAGTTACAAATCCTGCTCCGGCACTGGAATCAAGGGTGGAGCTGAGCATGTTAAAACCGTCAATAATAACCAGATCCTTCACCCCGGGTATATCCAGAACAATACTCTCCACCTGCCTGCGAACTTCTGTTGTTTTTCCCAGTGCCGTTCCAGGTTTCAGGTTAAACATCACCAGAAAACCGCCCTTGTCCTCTTCGGGAACAAAGCCTGTAGGCGTAACGGAGAAAATATAATAGGTGCCGTAGAGCAAAACGAAAAAAATAAGAACAACAATCCAGCGAAACCGGATGAGCAGCTTAACAACGGCAAGGTACACATTGGTGAGTTTTTCAAAAAGAGTGTCAAAAAGAGTAAAAAGGACAAATTTTCCCTTTCCGTCCGGCAGTCTTTTGATAACTATCGCACTCAAAGCCGGAGAAAGAGTCAGGGCATTGATGGATGAAATCATGACAGCAAAACTGATCGTCAGGGCAAATTGCCGGTAAATCGAGCCGGTCAGTCCCGGCATCATGGAGACAGGCACAAAAACCGCCACAAGAACAAGAGTTGTGGCGATTATGGGGCCGATCAGCTGCAACATGGCCTCCTTGACCACCTGGGGGATGGTAAGTTCCTTTTTTTCAAGCATGATTCTCTCAACACTTTCCACCACCAGAATCACGTCGTCCACGACAATACCAATGGCCAGGATCAAGCCAAAGAGGGTCAGGAAATTGATGGAAAACCCTGCAAGCTTCAGTATACCGAAGGTACCCACAAGGGAAACGGGTATAGCTACCGTCGCTATGATCGTGGGCCGCCATGAGCCGAGAAAAATAAAGACGATCAAAATAACCAGGGCAACTGCTATCACCAGGTTCTGGACAACGTTTTTTATGGCAATCTCCACAAAAAGAGTGGTGTCATAGGGAATGGAATACCGGACTCCTTCAGGAAAACGATCCTGCAGTCCCTTCATCGCTTCAACTATTTTTTCCTTGATGGTCAGGGAGTTGGAGCCCGGCAACTGATAAATCCCGATCAGTGCTGCCGGTTTTTTATTGAGAATGGCATTCCAGTCGTACATTTCTGCACCAAGTTCAATCCTGGCCACATCTCGAAGGTAGACAAGCGTTCCGTCTTCCCTGTATTTTATAACAATATTTTCAAACTCGCGGACATTTTCCAGACGGCTGTCCGTTGTCAGGACAAACTGAACCTGTTGATCATCGAATGCCGGAGGAGCACCTATCTTTCCCAGAGCTGCCTGACTGTTCTGGGCCTTGACCGCTGCAATAACTTCTCGGGGGCTGAGACCCAGAGCGGCAACCCTGTCCGGATCCAGCCAGATACGCATGGAGTATTTTTTCTCACCCATGTTTTCAGCTTTGCCCACACCCGGAATTCGACGCAGTTCATCGAGAACATTAATATTGACATAATTGCTCAAAAACCCTTCATCATATTTTTCATCCCCTGTCACTGCGACAAAACAGACTATGCTCGGAGACTGTTTGTCGACTACAACCCCCTGCTACCTGACCTCTGCGGGCAGTTGCGGTGTCGCCATGGAGACCTTGTTCTGTACATCGACCGCCGCTGTGTTGAGATCATAGCCCGGTTCAAAATAGATATTAATTTTACTGGAACCGGAACTGGTACTGGAAGACTGCATGTAAATCATCCCCTGAACACCATTAATCTTATCCTCCAGGGGTCTGGTCACCGTTTCTTCAACAGTGTAGGCGTCGGCCCCGACATAGTTTGCAGACACTACAACTGTCGGAGGGGTAACATCCGGATATTCCTGTATCGGTAAAATTGCGAGAGAAACCAGTCCTCCCAGCACAATCAGGAGAGAAATGACCATGGCAAAAATCGGTCGCTTTATAAAAAAGACAGAAAGCATGGCTACTCCTTCCCCGGGATCATTCCCTGCTGCCGCAATATTGCCGTTATACCCTTGCTCTCAGTTACATCGGTGGGATCAACCCTGATGCCGGGCCGAATCCTGGCAAGGCCGCTGAGAATAACTCTTTCACCGCCCTTCAAACCGGCTGTTACCGCAAGATAGTTCCTGGTTTCCAGACCGCGACTGATATCAACACGCTTTACTTTCGCATCGTCATCAACAGTATAGATATAACTGCCTCTCTGGTCATCCAGGACAATTCCCGGAGGCACCATGATAAATTCCGCCTTATCCGTAACGAAAAGATCAACATAGACAAAGGTACCTTCCAGCAGATCGTGGTCAGGATTATCCACTCTGGCTCTCATGGTGATGGTCCCGGTCATGCCATCCACCCTGTTGTCGTTGAAATCCACCACACCTTTGAGGGGCTTACGGTCCAGCATTTTCGTGTAACTGTCCGGCACCGTAACTCTTGCGTCAAGAACGGCCCTGGAACGATACTGTCTGACCAACTGAAACTGCTCTTCATCAGGGCTGAAATAAGCATACATGGGGTCATCAGCGACAATGGTAGCCAGAAGTGTCTTGTCCCCGTAGCCGACAATATTTCCCACATCTGTGTTGATTCTACCTATCCTTCCTGAGATCGGTGCAACAACATCCGTATACTGCAGATTTAACAGCGCATCTCTCAGGGCGGCCCTGTCGGCCTTAATGGTCGCAGCCAGCTCCATAAGCCGTACCTGGTACTGCTCAAGAGTTACACGGGGAGCAAGCCCTTCAGCCACCAGCGGTTTATACCGCTCAACATCGGCCCTTGCCAGTTTCATGGAAGCCTGATCCCCTTCCAGCTTTGCCTTTGCTCCGCTTACAGCCGCTTCGTATGTTGCTTTTTCAATGGCGAACAGTTTTTTTCCTTTTTCAACATAGTCCCCTTCGTTGAAAAATGCGGCTTCAAGCCTGCCGGCGACCCTTGCCCTGACTTCAACCGTCTGACTTGCCTTTGTTTTCCCCGTGTATTCTATCCAGATCGGCACCTTTTCTTTTTGCACAACAATAACTTCCACCGGCAGTGGAGGGGGTTCAGCCTTCTTCCCTTTTTTGTCAGACTGAACCTTATCCTGCTCATTGCTGCACCCGGCTGCGATAGAAAAAAGGAAAAACAGCACAAGGAAAAACAATTTGTATCTCATGACAAATCCTTTTGCCCGGTAAAAACACCGGGATGTTGATTTCTGGAAATTACCACGGGGTCAAAAACTCTTTGTTTTTATTACCTCTGAACTGTAACTGCCCGCAGGACCCCAAATTGAAACAATTGTATCTGAGCACCACAACCTCTCTCTGCAGGCAGATATAATCGTTCAGATAAGCGAAGACTCTGCAGTCCGGATGCCTGAGAGCAGTTACGATTTCTATTGAAAACTCAATTGTCACCTGCGATTAAGAACTTTACCTAACCAGATCGTTATGGTAGGAAATAATAGGAATATATCAAGCCTAAATCCTTTAATTACCGTTTGTCAACTAAAAGATTCCCTGAAAATAACTGACTTGGTGGCTCTGCCGATGAAACGAAACAGCTTCTTCAACCTGTTCCTTCCCTCTGTGATTCTCTTTTTGCTGCCCGTACGATTTGCCGGTGCTGCAGACAAAGACCTGCAGACACTTATTTCTCTCGCCCTGACCCACAACCCGCAGATGGAAATAGCAAGGCAACAGATCAACCAGGCCAGAGGACAACTGACAACCACCCGGGCCGCTTACCTGCCCAGAATCAGTACCGGAGCGGGAAGCAGTTATACGTATATCCGGGACCTTACGCCGGAAGATAAAGATACGGTGATCAATGCAAATATCAACGGCACTCAACTTCTCTATGATTTCGGTAAAACCGGAAGGCGGATAGATGCAGTCAGGTATAACCTTGATGCCGCCGGATTCAACCTTAAGCAAACAGGCCAGAAAATCATTTTCCAGGTAAAACAGGCATATTATTCTCTCCTGGAAAAAATCCACCTGGTGTCCGTGGCTGAACAATCCGTGGCCACCTACAAAAAACACCTGTACCGCGCCGGTAAATATTATGAGGCAGGCGTGAGAACCAGAATAGATATAACAAATGCGGAACTGGAACTGGCCAATGCACAACTTGATCTGCTTCGTGCCCGCTCCGATACTCAGATCGCCAGAACAAAACTTGAACAGGTAACAGGCGTCCCCCTCAAGGGAAAAAAAGACATACTCAACACAACCATTCTCCCTCTGTCTGAAATGATCAAAATCCTGCCTCCCCCTCCCCCTCCACTGGAATCTCTCCTGGAGACTGCCCAAAAACAAAGGCCCGAACTCCAGCAGGTAGCACAACAGTTGAAAGCAGCCGGCGAAGGGATAAAACAGGTAAAAGCAGAGTACTGGCCCACCGTCACGGCAACAGCATTATATGAAGACTATGAAACCGACCTTCAGTCTTTTCATGACCAGTGGCAAATCGGCGCCGGTCTTACCTGGGAAATATTTTCCGGTTTTGAAACGGAAGGAAAGCTGGCAGAAGCCAGGGGAAAAATGAGGGAAATAAATGGCCGGAAAAATGAACTGGAGCTGGCTGTTATACAAGATGTTACCGACGCGTTTCTCAGGGCAGGAGAACATTGGGACGGTATCAAAATTGCCGATATGGCGGTAAAACTCGCAGAAAAGAACCTGGATCTGGCCGAAGGGAGATACAAGGCCGGCCTCGGAGACATGATTGAATTCAATGACGCGCAGCTCAATCTCACCAGAAGCCGGTCCAACCTGATAGGAACATATTTTTCCTACCTTACAGCCCTGGCTGCAATTGAACTGGCAACCGGAACCACTCCTGAACCGGCACGGCCTGAGATGAAATAACTCCGCAATAACACCCCTCTCTCTCTATATTGTCGACAATGAAAACACCCAAACCCCATCACCTCATTTACGGAACCTTAAAAGACTACCTCACGGGAGAAGAACTGACCGATACGGATGATGAACGTATTCGGCAGTCTCTCAGCAGGCTGATGGTGGAAAAAAAAGGGTACAAACCGAAAAATCTTCAGCCCAGAAGAAAAATTGAATCACTTTTTACCTCTAATTTTGTTACATCTATCATTGAACTGACCGTTTCACGGCAAAACAGGGAGTTTATGATTATCCGTTATGGACCGGGCTCCCTTGTTTCCCGGGAGCGATCAGCAATTGCAGCCGCAAGAATTCTCAACCCGGATTACAGAATTCCCCTGGCTGTGGTGACAAACGGCAGAGACGCGGAGTTACTGGATACCAGGAACAGCAAAATCCTTGCCCATGGCCTGGAGTCAATACCAGACTATGATGACGCAGGAGAACTTATCAGCAAACTGCAGTTTCTTCCCCCGCCCACTGCAATACAAAAAGAAAGAGAACTGAGAATTCTCAACACCTTTGATCTGGAAAGGTGTTGTTTTTAAGCAATTACAGTTCAGAGGTAATAGAGTTGCTACCCCTGTGACCAATTACGTTTTTTAAACCTCAAATTTAAAGAAGGACAAACGCATGACGCCAAAGCAGAATAACTGGACAAGATCAAGCTGGCAGGCTTACACTGCCCTTCAACAACCCACCTGGCCCGATCAGAAAAAGGTTGACAATGTACTGGAAACGCTCTCTCTTCTTCCCCCTCTGGTTTTTGCCGGTGAAATCCGCTCCCTCAAGGAATTTCTGGCTAAAGCCGTTACCGGTGACGCGTTTCTCCTCCAGGGTGGTGACTGTTCAGAAAATTTTTCAAACGTAACTGCACCAAACATCAGAGAAACCCTGAAAATACTCTTGCAGATGGCAGTTGTCCTCACCTATGCCGGGGGGAAACCGGTCATAAAAGTGGGCAGAATTGCCGGTCAGTTTGCCAAACCCCGTTCCTCGGACACGGAAACCAATGACGGTGTTACCCTGCCGTCATACCGGGGAGACATGGTCAATGAGGCGCCCTTTGACGAAAAAAGCCGGACACCCAACCCGAAATACATGTTGAAAGGGTACAACATGGCCGCCTCCACACTCAACCTGCTCCGGGCTTTCACCAGGGGTGGATTCGGCTCCCTGCGCAGGGTTACGGCGTGGAACCAGGAATTTGTCGCCCACTCCCCCATGGGGCGATCATACGATCGAATGGCCAAACAGATTGACCAGGCTATCCGCTTCATGGAAACAATCGGCATTTCATCTGACACTCCTCAGATCAATCAGACCCAGCTGTTCACTTCCCATGAAGCCCTCCTTCTCCAGTACGAGGAAGCCCTTACCAGAAAAGATTCCATAACCGGAGACTGGTACGACTGCTCTGCTCATATGTTGTGGCTGGGAGAACGGACGAGACAGGTTGAAGGGGCACATGTGGAGTTTTTACGGGGTGTGCATAATCCCATTGGCATAAAAATAGGACCAACCTACGATGTGGATGATGTTAAAAAACTGATTGAGATCCTGAATCCTGACAATGAGGCCGGCCGTATAACGCTCATAAGTCGACTTGGCGTGAAAAATATTGAAAAAGTCTTCCCCCCCCTGCTCCGGGAAATGAAAAAGGAAGGATTCAATATCGTCTGGAGCTGTGATCCCATGCACGCTAATACCTACACGGCGACTTCCGGACACAAGACACGTAATTTCAATGATATCCTTTCGGAAATAACCTGTTTTTTCGAAATTCACTGGTCGGAAGGTACAATTCCGGGTGGAGTGCATTTTGAAATGACCGGCAATGATGTAACGGAATGCACCGGAGGGGCCCATAATATCGTTGACGAAGAACTGGCCAGCAATTACCTCACGACCTGCGATCCACGACTGAATGCGGAGCAGAGCCTGGAAGTTGCCTTTCAGATTGCCGATATGATCCGCAGTTAGTCTCCGGAAACGATATTTTTCGCACTTGCTCACAAGCATCCCGGATTTTTTTCAAAATCGAGTTGCAGAAAATTTTTTTACAGACTCTTTTGTTCGCTATAGCCTGCCAATGCGGACAAAAGAGACCGTGAAAAGCTGGAGCTCCTGTGAGCAAGTACAACGCTGTTTGATTTTCCGATGGTAAAAAATCTCCCGCAACGGTCTATATTACATTTCAGTAATCTTTCTTGACGTTGTTTTCTTTGGATTTACAGTTCCTTTTAAACCCTTTATCTGAAAATCCGCGGTTGAAGGTTTTATTGCCGCAGTCGGGATTTTCATTGGCTTTTTGCACCCACTGGGCATAAAGCCCGGCCATGCCGGTTATCCTGTTTCTCAATGCCTCTGGTCCAGTACGGGCCGGGATAAATAATCATATTAAGGAGACTTTACCCATGAAAACATCCGTTATGAAAACGCAACCCAGGGCCATTACCCTGCTGTTTGCATTCTGTCTTGCAGTGGCATTAACCCTGCAGACTGCTGCCCATGCCACGATGGCGCCGGCCACATCAAAAATGTTCGTGGATGTGGTAAAGAAGGCAAAACCTGCTGTTGTCCACATAAAAGTGGAGAAGATAACCAAGGCCGGAACCAGAGGTCCGGTTCCTGAGGAATTCTTCAATAATCCATTTTTTGAACAGTTTTTCGGCCCCTACTATCGCCAGCAGCACCCCAGGCAGCGGGAATTCAAACAACGGGGTCAGGGTTCCGGATTTCTGATCAGTAAAGACGGTCTTATCCTGACCAATAATCACGTCATTGAAAACGCCGATGATATCAAGGTTGTACTGTCGGATAACAGGGAATTTGAAGCAAAACTGATTGGAACCGACCCCCTTTCCGATGTGGCTCTTGTTAAAATTGACGGAGCAGGGAACCTGCCGGTCCTTCCCCTGGGAGACTCAGACAAACTGGAAGTGGGGGAATGGGTCATAGCAATCGGCAATCCCTTCGGCCTCAGCCAGACCGTGACGGCCGGAGTTGTCAGCGCCAAGGGACGCTCCAACGTCAGGATAAACGACTATGAAAATTTCATCCAGACCGATGCGGCCATCAACCCGGGAAACAGCGGTGGGCCGCTGATCAACGGTCAGGGTGAGGTTGTTGGTATCAATACCGCACTGTTTTCAAAAACGGGCGGTTACATGGGAATAGGTTTTGCCATCCCCATTAACATGGCAAAGTCTATAGAAAAACAATTGCAGACAGAAGGAAAGGTCACCCGCGGATGGCTGGGTGTTGTTATTCAGGATATCAACGAGGACCTTGCGGAATCCTTCGGTCTGGACGACAGCAAAGGAATTCTGGTCAGTGAAGTACAAAAGGATTCTCCGGCAGACAGGGCGGGCCTGAAACAGGGAGACGTCATCCTCCGTTTAAACGGTAAAACACTCAAAAACGTCGCCGAACTCAGAAACAAGGTTGCACTCATCGCCCCAGACAGCAAGGCAACACTCCTGGTCATACGTGATGGAAAGAAGAAAAATATCAAAGTCACTATTGGAGAACAACCGTCGGATTTTGGGCGAAAAGGCTTACCTGGCACTGAGAACATCCTGAAGGATTTTGGTCTCGGTCTCCAGAACCTCACCCCTGAACTTGCGGAAAGGTTCGGATACCAGAAAGATGCGGGTATCGTAATCAGTGATGTGAAACCAGACAGTCCGGCAGCCCAGGAAGGACTGAAACCCGGTTATCTCATTGAGGAAGTCAATAGAACAAGAGTCAGCAGCCTCAAGGAACTCCGAGCTGTTCTGAAAAAATCGGCCGGCAGCAAGAGGATTCTTCTCCGGATAAGAGCGGGAGACTACAGCAGATATGTAGTGCTCTCAAAGAAATAAAAACCCGCCGATAAATAAAGAAAGCCGTATCCCGTCCGGGCGGTTTACCGTCCGGGCAGGGATGCGGCCCGTTTTTTGCTGGCCAGGATCTCTTTTTTTCTTGATAGCGCTATTGTTTCGAAAATACTCACAATAACAGGTAATTTTTTCAGGTCATCTGTAGATATTCTACGGAGTACCAGATCGGTTTTGGCGATAACGGTTGCCGTCCGTTTTAATTCACTGCCAAAATAAGCCATCTCGCCAAAAATAGTTCCCGCTTCAATAGTGGCCAGCCAGTTACCGTCCCTGTCGACGGTTGCAGCAATGCCGCTGTCCAGGTAATACACACCATCGGGTACACTGTCCACCTCGATAACCGTTTCCCCCTTTCTGCACCATTCAAGACGAAAATATCTTTCCCATTTCGTGTCAACAACCAGGGCATGATAATACCGGGGATTAATGGCCTTGAGAAGCTGCTTTGACAGGTGGAAAATACGCTCCCCCAGGGAATCTCTGCTCTTTTCCATCAGCTTCATCCCACAACGATCAAAATCTTCAGCAGGAAAAGGGTACTCCCGGATATACTCCAGAATACGTTCTGTCCCGATATCAGCTCGTCCCGTCAGATCCAGGAAATAATTCTGGACCTCCATCAACATTTCCCTCACCCTGGGAAAATCAGGTTCTATTCCTTTCTGCAGGTCACCGGTAAAGAACTCCATCGCCTCGTTTTTCATGGCAATAAAACGAAGCAACCGGCTCTTGCCCACTCCGGCGGGGTAATTCTGGATACCGGGAAGACAGAGCGTAAAAATATTCATCGGATGCAATACACTTGTAAGACTGACCTTTGCCATGGTCAGCAGAAAGTTATCATATCCCTTCTGATATCTCGCCACCTCCCTGTCCATGAGCAGATCGGTGCCAAAATATCCGCACAACTCCTCCAACCTGTTTGCTACTGCAAAGCTGGACCCGAATTTAACAAGCCTGGAACCCAGCCTGGCGGATGTTATGTCTCCAAGCAATATTCCCATGCGTGTGGGCTGGAGCCTACCCTCAGCCACCGCCTCGGCGATTTTTACAGCAATTCCCAGGGCACGACTGCACACACCCGATTTTCCTTCTCCGGATCGTTTCTCAAAAATAATCAGGGAGCCGTCCCCGGCTGACGGCTCAATTTCCAGAGGGCCATTGATGTTATGATCAACCAGATTATAAATCGCAGTATGATACTCAATCAGAAAATCCTTGATTTCCCCAGGACTCATGGCGGAGGTTGTCCAGGAATACTTGACCATATCGGTCATAAGAATGACAACTTCTCTCTCGTCAGGACATTCTGTCATTTGTCATATCCACCGGTTTTTCTGGTCGTAATTGGTCACAGGGATAGCAACTCTTTGATTTTATTACCTCTGAAGTGGGGTCTCTTCGGAATATCAGTTTATCACGCCAAGAAAGAAAATTCCGACAATTACCGCCACAAAAAAAATCGCCACCTTCACATTGATGCTGTTATCCTCTTCGTGCCCTTGATGCATGTCTGACATTGTATTCTCCTTTATTAAAACTATCACAGGGTTTATAACTCTACATTTTCATTACCTGTGAACAGCAATTACTCACGGGTAACTGCATTTTGCAGGCATTTTTGTTCGCTATAGCCTCTTATACGACCAAAAGAGACCATGGAAAGCAGAGGTGCCTGCGAGCAATTACCCAGCACTGATGTGCTGACTGCAGAAATCAGGGACTCTCGAAGCCATGACGCCCAATGACTCACATCTTCAGATTATTCAGAAAAAACAACCTCCAGCAGTTCCTGAAGTGTGGAAACCCCCAGCAGTCTTATCTGCGGTTTCCAGCTCATTCTCTCCCTGTTGCTTTTCGGCAGTATAAATCGGGTGAATCCCAACCGTTCAGCCTCCTTCACCCGGATATCAACATGACCTATCGCCCTGATCTCCCCCGCAAGCCCGACCTCACCACAAACCACGGTAGCCGAGGGGATCGGCTTTTCCATCAGGCTTGATGCCAGGGCGCAGATAACCCCCAGATCGAGGGCCGGCTCATCGATGCGTATTCCCCCTGCAATATTGAGAAATATATCATGGCCGTACATGTCCAGTCCTGCCTTTTTTTCCAATACAGCACAGAGGAGTGAGAGCCTCTGGGGATCGGCCCCGATTGCTGTTCTTCTAGCCGTTCCAAGGTTGGTCGGGCTGACAAGTGCCTGGACCTCAACCAGAATCGGCCTGGTTCCCTCCACACTGGGCAGCACCACCGAACCTGGTTCATCCAGGGGGCGCTCCGCCAGAAAAATCTCCGAAGGATTCTTCACCTGCACCAGCCCCTCTTCCTTCATCTCAAAAACCCCGATTTCATTGGTGGAGCCGAAACGGTTCTTGACTGTCCTCAGGATACGAAAAGCATGACTCCGATCCCCTTCAAAATAGAGAACCGTATCAACCATATGCTCCAGGACTTTCGGACCGGCAATGGCTCCGTCCTTGGTGACATGTCCCACGAGCACCACGGGAATATTTTCTTTTTTTGCCAGTTCAAGAAGACGGTAAGCCGACTCCCTGACCTGAGTCACAGAGCCGGGAGAAGAGGATATCTCGGAACAGGTGAGGGTCTGTATGGAATCGACAGCCAGGAGCCCCGGTTTCATGGTGGTTGCCATGGCAACGATATTCTCCACTCCGTTTTCCGTTGCCAGGAACTCCATGGGATGAATGGCGCTCAGACGCCGCGCCCGCATTTTTATCTGGCGGGCCGATTCTTCTCCAGAAACATAGAGTACTTTCCTGTTTTCATCGGCAATGGAGGCCAGCAAATGAAGAAGAAGAGTCGATTTACCGATCCCCGGCTCTCCCCCGATAAGAACCACCCCACCAGGAACGATCCCACCCCCCAGAACCCTGTCAAGCTCTTCGATACCCGTGCTGATACGCTCCTCATCCCCGTCCGGAGCCAGATGAAGAGGGACCGGTTCAACTCCCCCTTGCAGGAGAGACCTGCCGGAAGAGACCGGTTGATGCTCTTCCAGGCTTTCCCATTCTCCACATTCCGGGCATCGCCCAAGCCATTTCACCGTTCTGTAGCCACACTCCCGGCAGACAAAAAACGTTTTTTCTTTTTTTCCCTTTATTGTTCCCATTGCTGCCATTGTACCTTACCCCATGAAATATGGGAAATAATCCTTTGCGAAAACGTCCTGCCCTTTACAGAAAAGCAAAAATACCTATATTCTGCAACGTTGTCGACAATTTCAGAGCTGTACCGTCTGCAGAGACAGACGGCAACCTGGACCCGTGAGTAAGGTCTACGGCTGCTCTGGAATGGGGGAAAGTGATTTTTCTCAACCTGAATCCTGCACTTCATACAATGAAAAAATATACCGAATCACAACCAGTATCTCGGACCCGGATACCTCTGCTCTCTTCAATCGGTTTTATGTTCCGCCGCAAACGTCTGCTTGGCTGGTCACTCCTGCTCGTCCTTATCACTTTTGGTCTGACCTGGGTGGGCTATCTGTTTTCCATTGACCTTATTACCGGGTTTACCGGCAGTTTTTTTGCCCACCCTCCGGAGAGTGGAACAATCATCGGCTGGATCAAATTCAAAGGCTGGCTGATCGCCGGCTGGCTTTTCCATGTAATTACCGGAATTGTCTCATTCTACCTCGCCTTTCTTCTTGCCTACACCATTACAACCCCTGGTTACGCCTTTCTCAGTACTGCTGCTGAAAAACTATATGCCGGCGAACTTTTTGATGTCGACGAAAATTTTTCTATGGCCGGATTTTTTGTCGATATTCTTGAAGGCATCAAAATTGCCTTTTTCGGAATATTTGTCACTGTAACCGCACTTTTTATCAACTTCATTCCCGGAATTGGTCAGGTGGCGGTTTTTCTGCTCTATACGTATTATTCGGCCCTTATGTTCATTGACTATCCCGCCTCACGACGCAGGTGGTCCCTGGGAAGGAAAATCGGATGGCTGCAGCATCATTCCGCCCCGTCTCTCAGGATCGGTATTCTCCCAGCCCTGGTTTCCATGATCCCGATAGTAAACATATTCGCCATGGCTCTGCTCTTTCCAGTTCTTACCATTCATGCTACACTGAATTTTGCCGCCATTGAACTGCAGGAAACTGAAAATAACTTCTCACAGGGGTAAAAAATGGGGAAAGAGATCGAAAAGAAGTTCCTCCTGAAAAATGAAAACTGGCGTAAACTGGCAAAAGGAAAAAAATATTGCCAGGGCTACCTCAGCACTGAGAAGGGGAGAACTGTTCGTGTGAGAATTATAGGGGAAAAGGGGTTTCTCACAATAAAGGGACCCAGTAAAGGAGAAACCCGGCTGGAATTTGAATATGAAATCCCCCTGTCCGAAGCAAATGAACTCCTGGAAAAACTCTGCCATAAACCATTGATACAAAAGACAAGGTATAAAGTCCCCTTTGCAGGATTTATCTGGGAAATTGACGAGTTTGAGGGTAAAAACAAAGGCCTGATTTTAGCGGAAATTGAACTGCAACACGTGGGAGAAACCTTTGCCGTCCCCGAATGGATTGACCGGGAAGTAACAGATGACCCCAGGTACTATAACGCAAACCTTGTTACCAACCCTTTCTGCAACTGGTGAGAGGGGTTCCTGTGAGTAATGACGTTTCATCTCACAACACAATAATATTACGCCCGTTCTGTTTTGCCCTGTAGAGACAGTCATCTGCCGTTTTTATCATCTCATTCAGAGAGCCGAGATGACTGGCGCACAGGCCGCCACTTATACTGACAAAAACCGACTCCCCTTTTTCCGTGGTTGCCATGGCGTGTTCCTGGATATTTTTTCGTAACTCCTCCAGCAGACACCAGCCCCTGTCTTTATCTGAACCTTTAAGCAGCAGACAGAACTCCTCACCACCGAACCTGGCAACGATATCATCTGGTCCTACACCTTCAAGAAGAACCTGTGCCACCCTTTGTATCACCTTATCTCCAACATCATGACCAAAACTGTCATTGACCTTCTTGAAATAATCAATATCAACCATCGCACAGCAGAGATCTTCACCGTCTTCAACTGTATGGGTATACAGTTTCTCACCCCGGTCAAAAAAGCAGCGTCGATTATACAAACCTGTGAGGAAATCCTTCATTGCAGATTCTTTTATTTTCTCAATCAGGTTCAGGTTCTCGATACAATTGTTTATGCGGCTGTAAAATTCTTCAACCAGAAAATCCTGCTTGATGAAATCATTGGCGCCATTTTTCAGAAATCTGGCGCCTGCAGTGGCATCCTCTCCCTTCCAGGTTCCGATAATAGACAATGAATCAGCCGGATGACTCTCCCTGATCTTTCTACAGAGAGTGCAACCATCCATATCCTCAAACTCAGCCCCGGAAATGACAAGACAGATTTCAGGATAACGGGCCAGTATTTCCAGGGCATCCTGCCCATTTGAGGCTGTAACAACACGAAACCTGTGGACATAAAGCAGTTCTGATATTGCAGTTCGAAGTGGGCTTGACTGGTCTGCAATCAAAACAAGCTTGCTGCTGTTCCTCCTGAGTCTAACCATCGCCTTAATGACATACTCCAGACTGCTGGGATCATCTTTTAAAATATAATCAGCAACCTTCTTTTTCCAGACATGCTCGCGAACGGTATCGCTCATATTGGCAGTGAAGACAATGGACGAAATGCCCCTGTCCAGCACCTGATCAATAACTTCACCATCCGGTGCATCGGGAAGATTAAAATCGAGCAGAGCCATTGAAAAACCATCACCCGCCATATCAAGCAAGGTAACCGTCTCTTTCATGGTTCTGGTCCAGAAAACCGGTAGATCAAACTGCTCTTCAATTCTGGCTTTGACCAGGCGGCCATACATCGGACTGTCTTCAACAAGCAGTATTCGATCCATGTATCCCTCAATAAGAATCTTGATTACCCATGAAACTCAGCCAACTTGGGAATGTGCCTGCTTTATCAGGCTGGCCTACGGTCAAAAATCACTGGAAATCTCAATTGACAAGGAATTTAAATGAAAAATGTCAGTCCAGATTATTTTCAAACCAGTACAAGGTGATTTTTGAAATACGCCTGATAAAACAGGAACATCCCCAGGTTCACAAGTATCAGGCTGAGTTTTGCACGTAATCAGCGTTCCACCTGGGCGTTGCCGGGGCAAATTTTTTTGTTATTTAGAAGAATAAGAATTATTCTATATTATCATAGGTCAGGAAAGGGAAAAGAGTCAAATGGATAATTTTGTCTGAAAATCCATGGCTGAAGGTTGCCGCAGTCAGGTTTTCATTAGCTTTTTGTGACTGAACCGTAAAATCCGGTCATGCCGGTTTATCTGACAATCCGCAGCAGATGGTCGCAAAAAAAAACCGGCACCCCTTTCGAGGCACCGACTTTTTTAACATCCAACAAACCTTTTACTCAAATCCAGTATTCCCGCTTCACTCGGCCCCCAGAGACAGACCAAGATCAAAAGCCTTGTTGTTCATTGCAAGAAAATCCTTTGGAACCCTGTCCGCCACCGCTTTCATCACAGAAGCGGGTTTCAACAGCTCTGTGATACCGATCAGGGCCCCAAGAACACAGATATTGAAAACAATCGGTTTGCCGATTTCTTCCATTACCGTGTCATACATCGGCAACTCTGTCTGTCGTGCATCAATTTTTTTAATGGGTTTGACAAAGCGACTGTCGGTAAGCAATGTCCCTCCAGGACGAACGATGGAAGAGTAGGTATTATAAGCTTCCTGGGTCAGACAAACCAGGACGTTCGGCTGAACAACTTCCGGAAAATGAATCTCATCTTCTGACAGAATAATATCACTCCGTGTGGCTCCACCCCTTGCGGCAGCACCGTAACTCTGCGACTGGGTAGCGTTTATCCCCTCGTGAATAACTGCAGCCTCAGCGAGAATGATAGCCGCCGTAATAACCCCCTGTCCGCCGGATCCTGAAAAAACAAGTCGGGTTCGCTTCATGACGCACTCTCCTTCTTCATGGCAAAAGCAATTAATTTGTCATATTCTTCACAATATTCCGGTTTATCCGTATCAACAAAGATCCCGCGGGGAACCAGGTCGGGATTTTCCTTCAACGCCTTGGATCCTATCTTTGCCGTATTGGTTTTATGGATTTCCAACATGGATGCGGCATCACCTTCCTTATTTTTCCGACCATAGTGGGTGGGGCACTGGGAGAGAATCTCTACCACAGAGAATCCCTTATGTAAAATCGCCTTCTTGAGAATATCCGTGGACTCCTTGGCATGAAATGCCGTTGAACGGGCTACAAAGGTAGCCCCCGCAGCAGTCGCCAGTTCAACCACATCAAAATTATTATCAATGGTTTTATATGGTGCTGTTGTGGCATTTACACCGGGACCGGAAAGGGGAGAAAACTGTCCCCCCGTCATCCCGTAAATCCGGTTGTTCATCACAATGGCGGTTATATCAATATTCCGTCTCGCCGCATGAATAAAGTGATTACCTCCAATCGCCAGAGCATCACCGTCCCCCATGGGCACGATAACGTTCAATCTCGGCTGGCTCAATTTCACTCCGGTCGCACAGGCCAGGGCCCTGCCATGCATGGTGTGCAGTGAATGGAAATCAACATACCCGGAAATTCTTGCGGAACAGCCGATTCCGGACGTCATGACAATATCATTCTTTTCCAGTCCCAGTTCCTCGATAGCCCGCAGGAGCGAATTCAAAATAGTTCCATGGCCGCAACCGGGGCACCACATATGGGGGAAAAAACGTTCCCGTAAATAATCCTTAACAGCCATATTATACTCCCCTCCCCTGGATAACCCGAAGAAGTTTCTTGATATCTGACGGTGTAACAAGGTGCCCGTCAATACGATTGGCCAAAAACACGCGGCCCGGCTTTTTAACAGCCGCCTTGACCTGGGCGGTGATCTGCCCCATATTCATTTCCACCACAAGAACAGCCTTGGCATCGGCACACTTTTCCTTTACCAGTTCCACCGGAAAAGGCCAGAGAGACTGCAGCTCAAGAACACCTATCTTTTCCCCTCTTGCCCTTCTTTCCCGGGCAAGGTGGATTGCAGACCTTGCGGAAGATCCGTATGAAATCATTATATACTCAGCCCCCTCAAGATAATGCTCTTTATATCTTGTTATGACATGAATATTGTTGTCTATCTTGTCAACAAGATGGCGGAGAAGCTCATTGACCACCCGGGGATTATTTGAAGGAAAACCCCACATGTCATGAAACAGTCCGGTCACATTGTAACGATGTTGAGCACCAAAGTCAGACATGGGAAGACGACCATCTTCTCTTGGCAGGTAGGGATGGTAATCGACATCCTTACCCAGAGATGTACGCAGTCGACTTACAACTTCATGTTCTCCCGTTTCCGGGATAACCAGTTTTTCGCGCATATGACCCACTGCTTCATCAAGCAACAGAATCACCGGAGTCCTGTAGGTTTCTGCAAGGTTGAATGCCGCAATGGTAATTTCAAAGACATCCTGATGGTTTGATGCCGTAAGGGCAATAATGGCATGGTCTCCATGGGTTCCCCATCTTGCCTGATTAATATCCCCCTGGCTGACATGGGTCGGGTTTCCTGTTGATGGCCCGCCTCGTTGTACATTGGCGATTACACACGGAATTTCGGTCATGCAGGCATAGCCTATGGCCTCCTGTTTGAGAGAAAAACCGGGTCCGCTCGTTGCCGTCATGGCTTTTCGTCCGGTAAGCGATGCACCGATTACAGCGCACATTGAGGCAATTTCATCCTCCATCTGGATAAACTTTCCCCCACGTTCCGGCAGCTTTCTTGAGAGAATTTCTGCAATTTCCGTTGAAGGTGTAATAGGGTAGCCGGCAAAAAAATCCACTCCCGCATACAGCGCCCCTTCAACACAAGCCTCGTTGCCCTGGACGAATCTGATATTATTCTTCATTGTTCTCACCCTGGTCTGTCAGTACCTCGATTGCGAGATCCGGGCACCGTAGTTCACACATTTTACAACAGATACAGTCCTCCGGCCTGACCGCCACCGATTTATCTTCTGCGTCAAGCTCCAGAACCTTCGTCGGGCAAAAGTGAACACAAATACCGCATCCTTTGCACCAATCCCGGTTTATCACAATTTCCCTGAGTTTCTGCCTGGCCATACCATCCTCTTAAATATTGATTATATTTAATCAAATATTAAATTTCAGAGTTTCCTGTTCCATCAGGAACCCCCATTAAAAACGGCTTGCACATCCATCATTTTCTGAAAATATCAAAACAGTCAAAAGATGGAAATATTCTGTACTCTCTATATCAAAGAAATCGTCTGTCAAGCTGTAATTGTAGTATCAACTCATTTTTTGACTTTTTTCCAACAAAGTGAGTATATGTACAATACAGGCACAGGCAGGAATTACCCTTTTTTGAATAGAGCTTTTATGATCACTCCTGCCATTTTCGGGTTCTCCTTCAATCTCCGGGTCGAATAACCGAACCATTGCTTCCCGAAAGGCACATAAACACGCATTCGATGCCCCTTATCCAGAATGGATTTTCTCAATCCGGGTGTGACCCCATAGAGCATCTGGAATTCGTATTTATCCACGGGAACCTTGTATTTTTCTATCAGCTTGAAAGCTCCCTCCACCAGGGGAATATCGTGGGTTGCTATTGCCGGATACATCTTTTTTTGGAACATCAACTCAATATCGTCCAGAAAATGGTTGTTCACTTCTTCATAGTTTTGAAATGCAATTTCTTCCGGCTCAACATAAATACCCTTGCATACCCTTAAGTTTACTGGAAATTCTTCACTGTTCAAATCTTCCAAACTTTTAATATCTTCATGGGTTCTTCGCAAATAGGACTGAACAACAAGACCGACATTTCCCGGATACTCCTGTTTCAACTTCCTGTACATATCAATCTCCATATCCGTACAGGGAGAATCCTCCATATCGATACGTATAAAATTTCCGTAAGATGCGGCCTTGGCCACAATTTCCCGGATATGGGTAAAAGCAACATCCTTATCTATCAACAACCCAAAAAATGTCGGCTTCAAAGAATAATTTCCCTCAACACCGGCTTTTTCGGCCGCATCAATAACATCCAGGTATTCCTTTTTGTTTTCTTCCGCCTCTTCCAGAGTAGTAATGAATTCGCCAAGAACGTCAATGGTCGTCAGTATCCCTTCGTCATTGAGTTTTTTTGCATTTATAATCGCCTCCTCAATGGTTTCACCGGCTATATATTCTTTTGAAAACATCCAGACCAGTTTTTTCGGCATATACGGAAGAACTCCGGCAATCATTTTGTTGAACATGGCAACCACCTCGATCTCTACACATTTTTCATTCATCCCTTTCCAGAATATCATTGACCAGCACTGAAACTCAAATTATTCCACCACCTCGGTTTTCTATTACGGAAAGGGCGCCTTTAATTGCACCTTTAAATTGTATACAATAACTGCACACAAAAGGCAAGCCGCGATGGCTGGAAGAGTCACCGTGTAAGAGACTTTGAAAGTAACTACTCACAAGGGCAATAACTCTTTGATTTTATTGAATCTGAACTATGCTTACCGACAGGCAGACCAGGGGTCATCTTTTTTCTCGTTAAGTGAAAGTATTTTTGTATACAGTAATTAAATACAGTTTTTGTGTTTTTTTCTCCGTGAATGAGTATAATTATCCTCAAGCTCATAAATATCAGACTGAGCTTTGTACGTGATCAGTGTCACGTCAACGATGAAATGACGTAATATTGCACTGTAATTTTTTTGTGCCATTCTGTCTGTGGCTTTGAGCGCATAGTAGTGCTATGTAACATAAGCCGCAGGCGGAATGGCGCGAAAAAGGACAGGCAAGATACATCAGAGCAGTGTTGACGGGACACTAGATTCTGTTTTGCTGAAAATCCCACCGCAAAAGTTTTTTCTGCCACACTTAAGGGTGCCTTGAAAAATTAGATTTTTCGTTCGAGATCAAGAAACAGTTAAAATAAAAAGCGCAGCATATTCATTATTTTTCTTTTTGCTGTAACACTTAGATCGGGCGAAAAGGCAATTTTTCAAGCTGGCCTTAAGAATTTCATAGCAGCGGTGCATTTATCGGAGCTGAACCTTATGGGGTCCAGCTATGCTGGTTAGAAGGAAAGAAAATGAAAAAAGAATCACAAAAAATTAATTCAGAAGATGCCGTTTACCAAAAACTCAAAAGCGCTATCAGAAAAAGATATATCAAACAGGGCAGCCAACTTGTGGAAATAACTCTTGCGCAACAACTTGGAGTCAGCAGAACTCCCGTCAGAAGCGCAATAAAACGGCTTGAAGCCGAGGGGCTGGTTAACAGCATTCCAAACCGTGGAGCCTTTGTCATTACTCCAACACTAAAAGAAATTGAAGAGACATTCCTGGTGAGAGCTCAACTTGAGAAAATGGCAACCAGACTTACTGCGAAAAAAATCAGTGAAAACCGGGTGCGTGAGCTTGAAAATATTATAAGGAGAGAAAAAGAAGTATTTGATAAAAACAATCTTGATGAATATTTCGCCGTAAACGATCTGCTCCACCTTAAAATCGCTGAATTATCAGAGAACAAGGTTCTCCATGCCTATATCAAAGAGTTACTGGACCGAACCCGAATTTTTCTTATTCTTTATGATCCGTTTTTTAAACTGGAATACAGCCCCACTACCGAACACCAGGCAATAGTAAACGCTCTGAAAGGCAGGTCTCCGGAAAAAGCAGCACAGGCCGTGGAGGACCATATTAAAAGCTCAATTGAGGGTCTTGAGGCAGCCGGGATTTTACCTGAAGACTATCTCTCAATTTAAGAAACGTCTTTCATTCTACCCGAAGCCGGCAATTAAATCATCTGTCACGGATACGCCCCGAACCCATTCAGGCCCTGGAGAACAAGTGCGTTTCAGACCAGTTCCACCATTATACCGTTGGCCAGATTCCACCCTTTGTTCGTGAGTCGCAGGTATCCACTGTTTATCTCCAGTAATCCATGGGCCAGCAGGTTTTTTAATGTTTCGCCGTAATACGAACGGGCGTCAATACTATACTTTTCCTGCACCACGCTTAATGAAACACCTCGTTTCATCCTGAGCCCCATAATTATGGTTTCACGAAAGGACTTTTCTCTTGAGAGACTTTCGCTCTCCTCAACCACCGTCTCATTTCGCCGGATTCTTTTGATATACTCTTCCGGGCCATCAATCCGTTTATCCCTTCTGCCATGGTAATAGCTGACGCTTCCTGCTCCTGCTGCAAAGTATTCTCCGTTCATCCAGTAATTCTTATTATGGCGACACTCAAAACCGGACCGCGCATAATTGGAAATTTCATACTGGTGGAACATGTACTCAGCACAGACCTGCTCCGTTATTCCGTCAATTATTTCAAGTTCATGTTCATCAGGAAAACAGAAAACCTTTTCCCGCCTCAACCTGTTCATGGGTGTTCCCGGCTCAAACATCAACTCGTAGAGTGAGAGATGCTGGGGCGCCAGTGACACTGCCTTTTCCAGTGATTTTCTCCACGATTCTCCCGTCTGGCCCGGAAGGCCAGACATGAGGTCAATATTTATGTTGGAAAAGCCTGTTTCCACCGCCATCCGGACTGCATCTTCCGCTTCTCTTGCTGTGTGTCTTCTCCCTGATCCTGACAATTCTCCATCAACAAAGGATTGAACCCCCAGAGAAATTCTATTGACCCCGCTCCAGAACAAGTCTTGGAGAGATTCCTTATTTACTGTGCCTGGATTCACTTCAATTGAGACCTCTGCCGTACACTCAAAATTAAAAACTGTTTTTGTGTGGTTTATTATATCTGCAAGGAGTCCGGGTGACAGCACAGTAGGGGTTCCACCACCGATAAAAAGAGTTGTTACCCTGCTGTCTTTTTCTGCAGCAACTGCAATTGAAGAAATCTCTGTTTTCAATGCATCTACATAGTCTTTATAAAGATATTCCTTGCCGGGAAAAGAATTAAAAGAACAGTAACTGCATTTGGAAGTACAGAAGGGAATATGTAAATACAGATAAATCACTAATCCAGGAATTGACGCGCAACGGACAGACACTCTTTTTTCAAAGAGTCCATATAGCCGTTATCTGCAAAGCTGTAATAGCCATCACCAACAATGATATGATCGAGGAGACGAATATGCATGTAATGACAGACCAGCAATAATGTTTTTGTGAGACGAAAATCCTGCGCGGATGGTTCGAGTGAACCTGAGGGGTGATTGTGTGCAACGACCATTGCCGCCGCGTGAAATGAGAGAGCCCTCGCCATGACTTCCCTGGGATAAATGGTATTGACATTAATAGTGCCTTCAGCAATGATTTCCGAGTCAATAACAGCATGGGAAGAATCAAGATAAACAACCGAAAAAACTTCTTTTTTCAAACCCCTCATCGAGTAAACAAGATATTCTGCAACTTCTTTTGAATTTTGAATATAGCGTTTTCCAACGATTCGTTCTTTTAGATAGTGGCTGGCAACACCATGGACAAAATGAAGGGCAAAACTGTTTTTGGGCCCCACCCCCTTGACATCCAGAAGTGCTTTGGTTGGAGCTTCAAGAACCCTGGCAAAGGAACCGAATTTCTTCAAAAGAGCTCTGGCCTGCTCTTTACAATCTCTTCTGGGTGTTCCAAACGACAACAGCAGTTCAATAATTTCTACATCCGTAAAACCCTCTAAACCTTTTTCAAGAAATCGATCACGAAGGCGTCCGCGATGTCCGCTTCCTTTTTTCTGCCACTGCTCTTTGTCCACAGTCAGTTGAAAATGTAAAATTATGAGATTAACAACCTATCAGAAAAACAGCCATTTACCAGGTCCCACAAAACACCAGAGCGTAATAATCAGTAAGTTTTTCGTAATTGATCACAGGGGTAGCAACCCTGTGATTTTATTCCCTGTCTAAGGCTCTGTTATTTATTCAGTTCATCTGCAAAAAGTTTGTTGGCCATCTGTGGGTTCGCTTTGCCTTTTGTCCTTTTCATAAGCTGACCAACGAAAAAACCCATCAGTTTTGTTTTCCCTTCTCTGAAATCTTCAGCCTGGCTTGGATTTGCAGCAACAATTTCCTGAACCAATGCCCTTAACTCACCCTCGTCTGAGACCTGGAGAAGGTTTTTTTCTTTTACAATAAGATGTGGATCCTTCCCGGTATCCATCATGTCCAGAAAAACAGTTTTCGCTATTTTTCCACTGATCGTTCCTTTTTCCACCATGGAAATCAGGGAACCAAGATATTCTGGTGTAACCTTGCATTCCAGAACTGACAGCCCCTTTAATTCCCTCAGTAATTCTGTCATTATCCAGTTGGAGGTTTTCTTCGGCCCGGCCCCTGTCAGAACCGCCTTTTCAAAAAACTCGGAAAGGTCCCTGTCTCCAGTCAAAATATCCGCATCATATTCCGGAAGATCATATTCCCTGATAAATCGAGATCTTTTCTGATCCGGCAGCTCAGGTAAAGATCTTCGAATTTCCTCTATCCACTCCTCGTCAATTTTTACAGGAATAAGATCAGGGCATGGGAAATATCGATAATCATGCGCATCTTCCTTTCCACGCATCGACTCGGTGCAGTTTCTGTCAGGATTCCACAACAGTGTTTCCTGAACAACCTGCTCCCCATCAAGAAGAATATCCCTCTGTCTCCTTACTTCAAACTCAAGGGCACTTTGGACGTTTCTGAAGGAGTTCATATTTTTAAGTTCAGTTCTTGTGCCCATTTTATCCTGCCCCTTCGGTCTCAGTGAAATATTTGCATCACAACGAAAGCTGCCTTCCTGCATATTTCCATCGCAAATATCAAGATATCTCAGGATAAGATGAATTTTTTTCAGGTAAGCATATGCTTCAGCAGGTGACCGCATATCGGGTTCAGAAACTATTTCCAGCAGTGGTGTTCCCGTTCGATTCAAATCCACATGTGAAACTGGCTCCAGGCTATCGTGCACAAGTTTACCCGCATCTTCTTCCATATGCATCCTGGTTATTCCAATTGTTTTGACCTGCCCTTCCACTTCAATATCAACAGAGCCGAACCCGATAATCGGTAAATCAAACTGGGAGGTCTGATATCCCTTCGGCAGATCGGGATAAAAATAGTTTTTTCTGGCAAAAACATTGTACCTGTTAATGACTGACCCGGTTGCCAGTCCCATTTTTATTGCAAATTCCACAACCTTCTTATTGAGTACCGGTAAAACACCCGGCATTCCCAGGCAGACTGGACATGTATGACTGTTTGGAGGTGCGCCGAATTCCGTAGAACATCCACAGAAAATTTTTGATTTTGTTTTCAGCTGGGCATGTATTTCAAGTCCAATTACAGTTTCAAACTTCATAGTATTTGTATTTCCTGATGTTTTCTCTAATTTATATCGCTTTTTTCTCTCTCTTTAGTTCCCTGTCGAGAGTGTCCCGTCGACGGTGAAAAGACCTATCTTGTGCCTGTCAACAAGTGGTCTTTTTTCCCGATATCGGCGATATCTGAAAAATTTTATCATGGAATATCAATAACGTACTTGCGATAAAATTTCCCGTCCGCCTTGATTTCGAACAAAAATCCTCATTTCCGGACAGACACTATCTTGCATATGCAGGGAAAAGAGGCTGTAAAAATCAAAATACTTCCCAGAAGGGTAATTGCCCTCCGGATAAGAACAGAGTCAAAAAGAATCCGAAAAAATGCTTCTAAATAAAAAAAATTATCTTGATAACCCCATGAAATTCAGCCAAATTGTGGATGTGCCTGTTTTATCAGGCTAGCCTACGGTCAAAAATCACCGGAAATCTCAATTAATAAAGAATTCAAATGAAAAAGTGTCAGCCCAGGTCATTTTATAATCAGTCTAATATGGTTTTTGAAATACGCCTGATGAAACAGGCCCAATCCCCAGACTCACAAATAACAGGCTGAGTTTTATGGGTAATTACCAAAAAAACAATTATTTTGGAAATGTCTACACGGAACTATTGACCCAACCACCAATTTTCCGCAACTCCTGACGCCAATCTTTTGAAATCCTGATTTCAAGAAAAAGCAGAAACAATTCATTTACAAGCCGAATAAGTTCCTCAATTAAAAAAATCCGCTCCAGAACCATTCCTTCAATTTCTTCATTGTTTTTCTCCCCGCGTCCTTCAGTAACATCGGTTTTGGGAAGTCTTACATTTCTGAACTCCATCAAGGCCGCAGCCAGCGTAAAACTGAACTCATAATCGCCTTTAGTCAGTACAATTCGAGCCTGCTCCAGCTTTTTACCCATCTTCAAACCAGTTCGCGCTTCCTGTAACTCAGCCTGAAGCCCAGAACAGATAATTCTCTCAGCTGCCTCTCCCTCTCCAACCTCAAGCAACATATGTTTTTCAAAAACAACCGCAATATCTCCTGATTCAGGTAGGTTAACAGTCCCTCCCCTTTCCTCGCTTTTCCACCAGAGCCAGGTAAGAAATTCCTGTCCTAGAAACTTTTTTTCAGCTATAAGATCAACTAAATCCATTCTTTT
>NZ_JBPLBA010000133.1:0-21779 GCF_054039375.1 Desulfomarina sp.
CAGGGCGATCAACCGGAGCCACCCGCGACAGCCTCTCCTGAAAATCAAGAAAAACTTCGGACTGACCAAGCGCTTCTTTTTCCGACAAAATTCCCACGTTCCTCTCCGCTGCAATAAACGTCTTAACGTAATTACTCACAGGTACCGCAGCTTTTCACGGTCTCTTTTGTCCGCATAGTAAGCTATAGCGAACAAAAGAGCCTGCAAAAATCTGCGGTACCTGTGAGCAATTACAGTTCAGAGGTAATAAAATCACATAATTGCTACCCCTGTGAGTAGTTACGTTTAATGGTATTTACTCGCAATCCGAGCCGGATGAGTAATTACAACGCGGTGGTCGCAGAAATACAGTGACAGGTCCGCTAAAAAAAATGGCTGGAACAAAAAACTCAGCCGTAACAGAGTAACGAAAACCTCAAATGTGGCAGAACTGTCTATCAAGGCGGGGTTTTCAGATAAACCGGCATGGCCGGACCCGATGGCCCAGCCACAAAAAAACCAAAGAAAATCCCAATTGCGGCGGTACAACCCTCAGTTGCGGGTTTTCAGATAAAAAAAGAGCATACGGGGCTGGTGGATAATCCAGTC
This sequence comes from Desulfomarina sp., assembly GCF_054039375.1. Classification (NCBI taxonomy): domain Bacteria; kingdom Pseudomonadati; phylum Thermodesulfobacteriota; class Desulfobulbia; order Desulfobulbales; family Desulfobulbaceae; genus Desulfomarina; species Desulfomarina sp. The sequence goes on from NZ_JBPLBA010000133.1 coordinate 589, forward strand.
ATAACTTAATGGAAGGACCTTTCCCTGATGCTGAACATCTGGAGAAATCATGTTTAACAAAGTAGAAGCGGAACTCGGTGGTAAAACAATATCCATCGAAACAGGCAAGATTGCCAAACAGGCGTCCGGGGCTGTGGTTGTTCGATCCGGAGAGACTGTTGTTCTCGTAACAGTTGTCGGGGCAAAAGAGAATAAACCGGATGCAGGTTTCATGCCTCTGACAATTGAGTATCAGGAAAAACTCGCATCAGTTGGGCGGATACCCGGTAATTATTTTCGCAGAGAAATTGGACGGCCCAGTGACAATGAAGTCCTGACCTGCAGGATCATTGATCGCCCTTTGCGGCCACTTTTCCCAAAAGGATATTCGGCTGAAACTCAGGTTATTGCGACTGTTCTTTCAGCAGACCAGGAGCACCTTGCCGATGTGCTTGCGCTTACCGGAGCCTCCTGTGCCCTGACCGTATCAGATGTACCCTTTGATGGTCCGGTGGCCGGTGGCCGGATAGGACTGGTAGACGGAGAGTATATCTTGAATCCGACTGTCTCCGAACTGAAAAAATCCTCCATGGATATTGTTGTTGCCTGTACCCGCGAGGCCATTGTCATGGTCGAGGGTAAGGCCGACGAACTGAGTGAAGATGAGGTCCTTGCTGCTATTTTTTATGGTTTTGATGAGCTGCAGCCACTTATTGATCTGCAGGAGGAATTGCGGAAAGCTGTCGGTAAGCCAAAACGCGAGGTTGAAGCAGTTGTTGTTGATGAAGAATTGATGGCAAAGGTTCGTGAAATTGCAGCCCCCGGGATGGAAAAGGTCTTTAATACGGCTGATAAAATGGAGCGGGGCCAGGTGTATGACGATTTGAAGAGCATGGTGCTTGCAGAACTGGATAGTGACGGTGAAAATGGTCATGGGATATCCGAGATGCTCTCTGCCTATAAAAAAGAATATATGCGCGACAAGATCGTCAATGGTGAAATCCGTATAGGTGGTCGGAAATTTAATGAGATCAGGGATATTGCCTGTGAGGCGGAATATCTTCCCCGCGCCCATGGATCGGCTCTCTTCACCCGCGGTGAAACTCAGGCACTGGTGACAGCAACTCTCGGCAGTGAGCGGGACAAGCAGCGGGTTGAAACACTTCATGGTGAAGAAACCAGGAGGTTCATGCTGCATTACAATTTTCCACCTTTCTGTGTGGGGGAAGCACGGTTCCTCCGTGGCCCTTCACGGAGGGATATCGGTCATGGAACACTTGCAACCCGTGGCCTTGAAGCAGTACTGCCTGCGGAAGAGGATTTTCCATACTCCATCCGTGTGGTTTCAGAAATTCTTGAATCCAACGGATCATCGTCCATGGCCACAGTCTGTGGAGGAAGTATGGCAATGATGGATGCCGGGGTGCCGATTAAACGACCGGTTTCCGGCATTGCCATGGGATTGATCAAAGAGGGTGAGAAAATTGCCATTCTCTCTGATATTCTTGGTGACGAAGATCATCTGGGCGATATGGATTTCAAAGTTGTCGGTACATGTGACGGAGTTACAGCCCTGCAGATGGATATCAAAATTGACGGTGTCAACAGGGAAATCATGTCAAAAGCCCTTGAGCAGGCGAAAGAGGGCCGGATTCATATCCTTTCAGAGATGGAAAAGGGAATTGCCAAGGCAAGGGACGAGGTTGTCGATCATGCGCCGAAGTATATTGTTCATAAAATCAGTCAGGATAAGATCCGGGATATAATTGGTCCCGGTGGTAAAATTATCAAAGAATTGTCCAGTGAATTTGATGCCAAAATAGAGGTGGATGATTCAGGCCTTGTGAAAATGTTTGCCTTGAACGGTGCCCTGGCTGATGCCCTGGTTGAAAAGGTGAAAGCCATTACAGCGGAAGCAGAAATTGGTGGAGTTTACAAAGGAACTGTTAAAACCATTAAGGATTTTGGTGCCTTTGTCGAGATTCTCCCCGGAACGGATGGACTTGTACATATTTCTGAACTGGCCCATAAGCGTGTGAACAAGGTGAGTGACGTAGTGAGTGAAGGTGATGTCATTGAAGTGAAAGTCCTTGACGTTGACAATCGGGGCAGAATACGGTTGAGCCGTAAGGCTCTGCTCGAAAAAAATGCGGATTAACATGTAAACGCATTTTCTGACGTACAGGATTCAGTTTGGAGCCGATTCTCTTCCGGAGGGTCGGCTTTTTTTGATAACTGATTGTCTTTGAATCTCAGCCGGGATAGAGATGGGCCTGTTTTATCAGGCTGGAAGGGGGTAAAAAATTACTGGATCAGTTATAACAATGGAAAGTGTAAAAATAAAATTGAAATGGTTTCTGCCATCGGAGGAGCAGGATATCCAACTGCCCCGTTATGAAACCTCCGGTTCTGCTGGAATGGATGTGGAAGCGGCAGTCAGAAAACCAATGTTTATTTCTCCCGGAGATATTGCTCTTGTGCCCACCGGTTTTGGTGTGGAGCTCCCGCCTGGATTTGAGTTACAGGTCCGTCCAAGAAGCGGTCTGGCTGTGAAACATGGCATTACACTGATCAACAGTCCCGGAACAATTGATTCTGATTACAGGGGAGAGATAAAAATAGCTCTGGTCAATCACGGACGCGAGAATTTTATCATCAGGAGAGGAGATAGAATTGCTCAGCTTGTTGTAGCGCCCGTAATTCGAGTTGATTTTAAAATAGTGGTGGAACTGGATGCGACCAAAAGAGGGGCCGGCGGGTTTGGTCATACAGGTCTGTGATTCGCTTTTCTGTTCTTGGCAGTGGCAGCAGGGGAAATGCCGTGTATGTGGAAAGCGGAACCACTGCAGTTCTGGTTGATGGTGGTTTTTCCGGAAAAGAACTTGCAAAACGGTTGAAACTTATAGGCCGCACCCTGGATTCTCTTGATGGGATCTGTGTAACCCATGAACATAATGATCATATCCTTGGGGTCGGCGTTATTTCAAGAAGATGCCGTATTCCTGTACTGGCAAATGCCGGAACTTTCAAGGGTGGAGAAAAAAAAATGGGCAAACTGTTCGAGCGGATAGAGTTTGAAACGGGGGATGGTTTCTCTATTCACGATCTCTTTATACGCTCGTTCAGGATTTCCCATGATACTGCCGATCCGGTCGGTTTTGTCATCAGTGACGGTAAGGTGAACCTTGGTTACTGCACTGATACCGGAAAGGTGACTTTCCTGATGGAGAAAAGGCTTGCGAAATGCAATGGTCTTGTTCTTGAATTCAACCACAATCCGGAGATGTTGAAAAACGGACCATATCCCCTGGTTCTGCAGCAGAGAGTCCGTTCATCCCAGGGACATCTGTCTAATGAGGAAGGGGCAGAATTTTTGAAGAATACATTGCACGGCCATCTGCAGACAATTGTCCTGGCCCATCTGAGTGAAACCAATAACAGACCGGAACTGGCCATGCACGCTGCAAAAAAGAGTATTTCGGATGACCATGATCCGGAACTGGTTGTTGCTTCCCAGAATGTCCCAACTCCCCTGCTCTCCCTGTGAGTAGTTACCCGTGTCAGGCCTTTGGCAGGACGATTCGTTTTTCTTTTTTTCTCTTCGGATTCGGTCTATAAAGAATAAGGGTCTTGCCGATGAGCTGTACCAGGGAACTGTCCGTTTCCAGCGGTATGGTCTGAGCTGTTTCCTTTTTTTCCAGGCCACTGTTATTGCTGATTTTTACCTTGATCAGTTCATGATGGACCAGGGCTGTTCGTATTGATTCAATAAGACCGTCACTGAGGCCGTCTTTTCCTATCTGGACTGAAGGCGAAATCGGATGGGCCAGTTTTTTCAGGAATTTTTTTTGTTTAATGGTCAGCTCTGGGACTTGTTTTTCGGTATTTTTCGGCATGTCAATTATATATGGTTATCAGTGGACCAGATTTCTGAAAATTTCAACACCGCCTACCCAGGTTCCTATGGCGGATCCCAGCCCGGTGAGCAGAAAGACTAGAAATACACGCAGGAGCTTGTTTTTCCACCAGCCGGTGAAGGTGGCAATGTCCTCTCCCGCGGACTCAAATTCCCTGACCCTGGGTGGCGAAGTCATAACCTGGATAAACGCCGTTACATAGCCGGCTCCGATAACAGGAGTCAGACTGGTCAGAGGAGCACTTAAAAAGGCTCCGATTATTGTAAATGGGTGGGCAAGTGCCAGTACAGCCCCTCCGGCTGCGGGAATACCATTCGCCAGTATCCAGTATACCATGTTTTCTCCAGCGACAGCACCGCCTTTCTGAATACCGATCACCACAATGGAACCCAGGATCAGAAGAGGGATTGACCAGCCGAAAAACTTATACCCCTTTGAAACAGGAGGAATCGTGGATATTTCGGCAATTTTATCCCTGTTGTCAACGGGGAGTGTTTTCTTGATCCCCTCCACATGGCCCGCTCCCACGACAGCGACAATCCGTTTTCCATGGGAGGCCTTTATTTTTTCGGCAAGAAAGAGATCCCTTTCGTCTATGAGAACACGTTTCATGGTTGGCATGGATTCACCCATCTCTTCCATGAGCTCAGTGAGGACATCTTTCTGTTTGAGTTCCGAGAGTTTTTCCTCGGTGATCTCTGTTCTGTCAAAAACACTGACCAGGAGAGAGCTGAGCAGGTAAGCTTTTTTAAAAAAGGAGGTGGATTTCCAGGCCCGGCGCAGGGTTATTCGTACGTCCCTGTCACAGAGAGAGATGGGAATCTGAAAGCTGTTTGCAGTTTGTGCCGCCGCAAGCAGTTCCGCCCCTGGTGTCACACCAAGACTGGTGCCAAGCCTTTTCTGATAGGATGCCATCAACAGGCTGACCAGCAAAGTGGCAAGCTGTCTGTTTTTAATAATTTCCTTCAAATCCAGTGACTGCCACTTCTTTTTCTGTGTCAGGGCCTGGTATCGTTTGTCATCAAGTTCGAGGCAGACACAGTCAGGCTGTTCCTGTTCAATAACTTTTTTGACTAGCTGAACTGATTCAGGAGAAATATGGGCTGTTCCAATAAGTATTATGGTCTGGTCGTTATGGTGAATAATATGAACATCGTCATTATACTCACCGGCCGGAAATGAAGAATCTGTCATTTTGTGTTTTTCTGGAGGCTGTTACCGATAGAAACCTAACTTAAACCTTCTTCAGTTTCAGTTTGCTTCCGGGATGGATTAGGTTGGATTTCAGGTTGTTCCATTTTTTCAGTTCAGTTGTGGAAATTTTGAATTTTCTGGAAATTGTCCAGAGAGAATCTCCGGACCTGACCTGGTAGTATCTGAAGGGATCGGAATCTTCGATATAGAGCTTTTTCCTGTCAGCTGTTAGAAAAATTATTTTGTTTTGACCACCAGTTTTCCTCATGTTCTTTTTTCCTGAATGGCTTGAAGCCAGCCTGGAACCGGTTTTATTGATATAAAGTGCGAGCTGCTGTCCGGCCCTGATTCTGTGGACACTTTTCAGTCCGTTCCATTCAACAATCATTTCCGGTGGCACGCCATATTTAAATGCTATTTTTGATACTGTTTCTCCAGGCTTTATCCGATGGAGAATAAGGCTGTCCTTATAGGCGGCCAGTGCATTTTTTGAGCCTTTCGGCAGGAGCTGATAGGTGATGGTTGAATAGGGGATCCTCAGGTTCCGGCCAACAATAAGTTTGCGTGTACGCAGGTTGTTGACTTTCAGGATAGTGGTTTTATTGACGCCATATTTTCTACAGATTTTTGATAAAGTTTCACCTTTTCTGATTTTATGGGTTTTAAACCCTGTACTTACGATGGAATGGAGCCTGGGAAGGTTTTTTTCCGCTATTTTTCTGGTGAACGGGGGAATATGAACCGTGTAGGAAGCCCGGTTCAAAGGCGTTCTGCTCTGCCGTAACTCCTGGTTGAGGGATTTGATGGCTTTTATACTGCTGTTGCTGATCATGGCAATAGCATCCAGTTTCATTCCGGGGCCCACTTTGATCGTGTCGTACTGGAGAGGTTTCTGATAGGAGATATTGGTAAACCCGTATTTTGCCGGTTCCTTGGCGATGAGAATCGCGGCAATGAGCTTAGGGACATATCGTTTGGTTTCCAGCCTGAGAAATCTGTGGTCAGCCAGTTCCCAGAAATTTGCTGCCTTGTATTTTTTAAGGCCACTTCTGATTTTTCCAGGTCCGCCGTTGTAGGCCGCAACAGCCAGATGCCAGTCACCAAATTCCCGGTAAAGATCCAGAAGGTAGTTGGCCGCGGCCTTTGTCGATTTTTCGGCATCCCGTCGTTCATCAACATACCGATCTATCCTGAGATGGTACTGTCTGCCTGTGCCACGCATAAACTGCCAGAGACCTACGGCGTGGGACCTGGAGTAGGCCCGTTGATAAAAACCGCTTTCTATCATTGAAAGATAGATAAGATCCAGGGGAAGGCCGGCTTCCCTGAAGGTTTTTTCCATTAAGGGTTTATATTTCGTTGAACGGGCAAGCCATCTGGCAAACTGTTTTCGTTGTTTATTCTGGAAGAGCTCAAGATACATATTGACCTGTTTATTGAGCACAACGGGAAAATCGTAGCTAATGTTTTCAGCCGGAGCCTCGGTTACAGGAGAAATGTTCTGGTCCCATCCTCCTGTTTCTTTCAAGGCAACAAGTTCCTGATCGAGGCACATTTCCGGTTCAGTCTCTACCAGTTGCAGATCAGGGTCGTTGACCGGCCCGGTTTCCACTGTATCGGCAGGTTCAGGATGGGGCAGGTTGCTGACGAGTTTTTTGTCTGTGCATCCGGAGAAAAAAGAAATGATCAGCAGGATAAAAGTTATTTTTATTAAAGTGTTATATATATATTGCATAAAAAGGTAAATAATAGCTGAAAGAATTCGGTAAGGATTGGAATGGTAGAATTGTCAATAAATGCCTGTTGAGATATCTTATATAACCTTGTACATTCAAAGTAATTGGTCACAGGGATAGCAACTCTATGATTTTATTACCTCTGAACTGTAATTGTCACCTATTTAAAACCGAACCATTGGGGAAAAGCAAGAAATATAAGTATCACGAGTGCGGCCTGAAGCCGTGAATGTCCATTGGTAAATCCGTTCCGGGCAAGTCAAGAGTATACCTTGATATCTGAAAAAGCCTGAAAGCGCACAGATAGACATGTAACGGATCCAGAATTCCATGTGTTTCCCGATCGATATAATCATATCATGCTTAAAAAAATTTTTCTGTTTTTTTCAACTCTTGCAATAATTACTGCCATATTTGTTGCGGGTGGGCTGTATTACCTCGTTGTTGTGGAGCCCGGTGACGAAATCAGAATAGAAAATATTCGTCGAATCCTTGGTAAGGAAAGCCATGTCTTTTACAGCGATGGCAAAACCAGGTTGGGTGTTTTCTTTGATAAGGCGCATCGTCAGTATGTCACCTACAGTCAGATTCCCGACGATTTTGTCAATGCGCTGGTGGCGTCGGAGGATGATCGTTTTTTTTCCCATTTTGGCTTTGATATTATCGGTATCGGCCGAGCAATGATGAAGAATATTGCCGCCGGCAGAATTGTCCAGGGAGGGAGTACACTGACGCAACAGACAGCCAAGAATCTCTTCAAGAGGACAGATCGTTCCCTGGAAGCCAAACTGAAAGAGCTTCTGTTCGCCTTGAGACTGGAATACAGATATTCAAAGGAACAGATTTTTGAGTTTTACGCCAACCAGTTTTATGTCAGTGGAAACGGTCACGGTCTTGGAGTTGCGGCGAGGTATTATTTTGATAAAAAACCCTCGGAATTATCCCTGGTGGAAAGTGCATTTATTGCCGGGAGTGTTAAACGCCCCAACTATTATAATCCTTTCATTAAAAAATCGAAAAAAGCGGCTGATCTGGCCAGGCAACGGGCAAAAATCCGTCTCAGGTATGTTCTGGGGAAGATGCGGACTCTTGGGATGATAGATAATTATACTTATAACCAGGCAGTTTCCTCAAAAATTTCGTTTAAACAGGGGAAGGTGGGTTTTTCTTTGGATTATGCCATGGAAATGGTCAAGGATGCGGTTTCGTCAACAGAAGTTCTCAACAGTCTTGCAGTGCATGGTGTCACCAATGTCGCTACATCTGGAGTGAGGGTTATTACTACAGTTGACAGGGATCTGCAGGAAAAAACCCTGGCGGTTCTCAGGGGTGAATTGTCCCGTCTGGATATTCGGTTGCGTGGTTATACCAGGGAAGAGGTGCAGCGGGAACTGGAAGAATTAAATTATAAGGGGGACAGCAGGCTGGTTGAGGATGCTTTTTTATTCGGAAAAATAAAAACAATCGATGGGAAAGGAAAAGATGTCAGGCTCAATGTGGAGTTTGACAGGAAAATCGGTACGGGAATCATCGATTATGACGGGCTGAAAAAGGCGGTTACAGCTCTCGCCAAATACAAAAAAAATCGATGGAGTGAATCTGATAAAAAAGATTTTGACACCATGCTGACTGAACTGAAGGCAGGTGACCGGGTCTGGGTGAGTGTTCGCAGTCTGTTGAAAAATAAAACTGCATTGTTGAATCTAGAAAAATATCCCAGGGTACAGGGTGGGGCAATAGTTCTGAAAAACGGCAGGATAAAGGGGATGGCGGGTGGTACGGAAAATCGTTTTTATAATCGTGCCGTTTATGCGAAGAGAACCATGGGATCGGCCTTTAAACCTTTTGTTTTTACAGCTGCACTGCAGTTGGGCTGGAACAGTTCGGACCTGTTGAAAAACAGTCGGGATGTGTTTGTCTACCATGATCGGCCTTATTTCCCCCGACCTGATCACAGCAGTCCTTTTGGCGAAGTGTCCATGAGCTGGGCCGGTGTTCATTCCGAAAATGTTGCCTCTGTCTGGCTTCTTTCCCACCTCTGTGATCATCTGAATCCAACGCAGTTCCATGAAGTTGCCCGCCGACTTGATCTTGCCCCCCGCGTGGTCGACGGGGAGGAAGAACCATACAGAACGTACAGGGATCGAATCAGGGATCATTATGGCCTGGTTGTTGATAAAGATGTTCTGCTTGGCGCAGCATTCAGAGAGGCTGTTATTAATCTTGAGACCGATTTTATTTTTGACGGTATGCTTGCCGAATACAACATAGTCAAAGGATTGCATTTTGGGCTGCATTTTGAAAAATATTTTGAGGATCTTGAACAGGAACTGGTAAAGAAAGAGCAGACCCTGCACGATTATGAGAAAAAGGAAATTGCTCTTCGTCAGAGACTATTACAAAATTCGTATCTGCTTCTTGCAGCAGTGAGAGAGGAGATGCGAAGTTATATGGAAACTCTTGATTCTGGAAGCGATGATGGAGATTATGATCCTTTTGCGGAACAGGCGAGTGCTTTTTTCCTCAATAACCTGACAGGAGAAGTGTCTTTCAGCAGGATGGAAAATGCGAGTGACCAGGACCGGCCGATAAGCAGAGGAAAACTGCTTTCCTATCTTGCAAGGTTGGATAATGCAGGCAGGCATGAATTCCTGGACAAGGTGAAGTTGAACGGCATACTCAATGTGGGCGCTTTCGATACTCTTCAGGAGCAGGTGAAGAGGGAATACGGGAAATTAAAGAAAGGGCTCCCCTACAGTTTTGCCACACTCTCGAAGGTGAAAGATTTTCGAATCATGGTTGGCCTTCATTACCTGGTACAGATGGGTAAAGAGCTTGGAATTAAAAGTAAACTAGAACCGGTACTCTCTTTTCCACTGGGGTCCAATGTTGTTACTTTACTCGAGACTACCAGAATGTACGAGGCTCTGGTTACTGGAATGGTAACGAATTTCGGGGATGAAAATGATGAGGAGAGCAGTGAATCTCTGGCTATTCTTGACCGGATAGAATCTGAAGACGGAAAAATTCTTTACCGTCCAGCCAGGCATGAAAAAACAGTAATTGATACAAAAACAAGATTATCAATAGGGCATATTCTGGAGAATATAGTAAAATTCGGTACAGGGAAAAGGGCGGACAAAACTGTTCGGCTTTCTGTGAAGGGAAATGAGGGCGAAGGGGTCGCTCTTGATCTTGCCATTCCTCTGCTGGGCAAAACCGGTACTGCAAACCGATATACCAATGCGTCATTTTTTGGATACCTTCCGGGATTGTCAATGGAAGGAGAGGAATTGACCATTGATGGTGGCTACGCGGTGGGGGTTTACGTGGGTTTTGATGACAATAAGCCCATGCGTAGAAAGAGCAGCAGGATCACGGGATCAGCCGGAGCACTGCCGGCCTGGTGTAAGATAGTCAACCGCCTGTTGCTGGATGAAAAATATGGATCAAGGCTTGACCCGGTAGATCTGTCGTTTTATGGTCTCGTACTTAAACGGGACCGGCTGGGACAGATGAATCTGGCCGTTGACCCTGATCGGGGTGGTAAACTTGTTGAGCCGGTGACGGAGGTTGATGACCTGCTTAGATATCAGCCTGCAATTATGACTTTCGGCAGGAAAAATGATGTTGGCCAGTTTGAACCCGGACGTTACTATAAACCTTTCTGGGATACAGAAGAAGGAAGATAACGGGTGGTTTGAAGTGATCCCGTTTAATTAATGATGTCCTGGATCTCGATGATTTTGTGAGTTCTTTTACAGGGAAAATAAATGATATGAAAAAACTGATATATGGCTTTCTTTTTATTGGTTGGGTTGTCTCTCTGACAGGTTGTGCTCTGCCGGAGAAATCAAAGGTATCCACCCCTGTGGTGCAATCGCCGTCAATGCAGAAAATTCCACCCGTTCAGCCGAACATGAGACCTCCGGCGGAACAGGTGGTCAGTCAACCTCGTTACCTGGATATTGACAGTGATCCCGAAGTAGTCATGGAAAAGGATATTGAAGAAGTTCTGCCTTCAATGGTTTCTTTAAATGACAGAATTTTTGAATATGGCCGCAAACTGAATCGCTGGAAAGAACTGGACAGTCAGTCTGTGGACCTTGACCTGAGTGATGAAGAGGCAAGCCAGATGGTTCGCTGCTTTCGCAGGCTGCAGAATATACTGAACGGGTATGGTGAACTCAGGGAGAAAATGTTGCGGGCCAGAAATATGGAATCTGCCGAAAAGATAAATAAAAACGAAGTGTTTGATTTGCAGCAGAAAGACATAGCCTTTCTGGAAAGCACGTGCGGTCGTCTGCTTGCCACTTCTGAAGAAAAAAGTATAGGCTGGAGCAGGAGGGAGGAAAAGGCGGATCTTGCCCAGCTGGAAACATTGATCGACAGGTATGCAGAAAACAAGGAGTATGAGGAGATAATACAGGTCTGGTTGAAAATACCTGAACAGCAGATTGGTCGCGTTCATCTCCGCACAAAAATTCTCTATGGCAACGCCCTGATGTATCTTCATCAGGAGGAGAAAGCCGCTGAAATATATAGAATGGTGGTTGATCAGATGTCCAGTTCAAAGGAACAGCCATCTGATCTGGTATCATTGAGAAAGGTTCTCGCCGATCTCTATACGGCTTCTGGAAATTACAGGGAAGCTGAGATACAGTATAAAAAAATATCTGAAGATTACCAGACTCTCGGTCATCTTGAAGAGTGGTCGAAACTGCAGTTGTCTATTCTCGATAAGTCCATGGAAGACAGCCCTGAGTTGACTGAATATTCATCACTTTTGCGTAACTACCTAGGCTTTGACCCGGAAAAAGATGGTTATAAGATTGTCTGGCAGGCTGAAAAGTTTCTGGCGAATTATCCCTATTCCCCGGTTTCATCCAATGTTGATGCCATTAAAGCCCGGGTACTGCAGGGAGCAGATGACTGGTTCAATGGTTTTTTCGAAACTGTTGACAAGTTGAGCAGTGAGAAAAAATTTGAAGAGGCGATGGAACTGCTGGAGACTATTCCGGCCGATATTATTGGCACTGAAAAACAGATAAAAATCAAAGAGAAAAACCAGGAACTGCTCCTGGCGGCTGCTGTTGAAAAAGAAACGGAGAAGATGGCCCAGATTCAGGAGCTGCAACATCAATGGAACAATGGGATGCTGCTGGTGAAAAACGGCAGGTACGATGAGGCTCTGGCTGTCTTTACCAATCTGCTTGATACAGAATATTCAAAGAAAGCGGAAAAGAAAATTGAGGAAGTATCTCTGCAGGCGGCAAAAGCCGACAGGAGAAAGGCTGCGGATCTGTTTATCAGGTTCACTAAAACCAGTGATATTGAAAGTAAGAAAAAGCTGCTCATTGAATCCAGGAAACTTCTGAAAAATATCCTGGTAAAATATCCGGAGGTTGAGATCGGTGCCAAGGTCATCGGTAATATCAAGCGGGTGGAACAGGAGATGATGGCCATTGATCCAAATCTCATAACCCTTGCCGACAGGGAAGAAAATATGGTTGACGAGGATGGGATTGACACTGTTTTTTCTTCACCTGGAATTCCGGCGGTGAGCGGCAATGAACAGATACGTGAACAGAATATTGAAACGAAGCAGCCTTGAGCAATTACCTCTGGCCCAGCGAATTTGCAAATTCTGAAGATCAGGTTGAAATCTCTATTCTTTTAACCTGATCTTCAGAAATCCGTTGGTGACGGTAATGGAGTCTACCCCATCGGCAAAGGCCTGCCAGAAGCCGTCATCGCCCCCAAATTCACTGACCAGGTCAATATTTTTCAAACCGCCCAGCCAGGCGTTGGGCATGGGCACTCCCATCAGGCTGACACCTTTGAGTTTTACAATCGGTCGACCATTTTTATAGGCCAGTTCCGCTCCGGCACTCACCCGCAGGGTTTTTCCACCCATTATGGGGAAATCGGGGTCGAGGGGAATCAACAGTTTCAGGGAAATCATATTGTCAGCCAGGTCGATAGCCAGTTTTTGCGCGAGATCGGTATTTTTGGCCATCAGCGCATTGATTTCACGTTCTGTAAAATTGATTTCTCTTGAACCCGGTTCCTCGCTGTACTGTTCCGGCACCAGGTTTCCGTTTTTATCATAGTCCGTCTTTTTTTCTGGAGCCGCTTCCAGTCCCTCAAACCGTTTGATTTTTACTTCAAGTTGCTGTTCCTCTTTCGGGGAAAGAACAACGGGTTTGAAAGGGGAAGGGAAGAGAAAAATTTTGATAGCCAGAGCTGTTGCAAAAATGGCAACGCACATGGAGATCAGGATCATGATAAGCACCTGTTTCCAGGAAAAACCACTGCGCCCGGATTGGGGTGGCAGGGACGGAGGTGCGGTAATCTGGTTGCTGGTCATCTGGCAGCCTTGTGTCGAGTGGATTTTGATAATGGGTTTGGATTCGTGAGCATTCGATGATGGTGCGGCCTGATTATCCTGAATCCGTCAGAATCCCCGACATTATACCATATTCCACCATGTCTGCAATTTATTGACTTTATATTGTGACTGTGACGATTATTGCCTGAAGGTGACAGTGTAGGAAAATTTTTCAGGATCAAGCCAGTCATGAGCCTGTCCGCCGGTTTCTGCATATGGATAGCCAAATGTATTTAATGGTGCTCCTTTTTGCGGGGGATTGAGGATCAGGTCTCGGCCCCGGCTGAGTTCTACTCTGTATGGATCCCATCCTCCCCAGAAATATTCACGGAGTTCGGTTGTTCTTGCATCACCGGGTTTGAGTTTCTCCTTGAGCATGAGTTTCAGAACGTCGGCAGGATCCACCGGAACCCAGCCATATCCCGGCAGGTAAAATTCCGCCCAGCAGTGCTGCCATTTGCTCACATCAACAACCGGTTCTTTTCCCAGCCTGATGCCGAATAGTTCCCTGGCGGGAATGCCGGCAGCACGGGCAAGAGCCACAAAAACGGAATGGATATCAGTGCATTTTCCCTTGCGGCTGGCCAGCAGAGAGCAGACATCTCCCGTTCCACAACCTTTGGTTTCCGGGTCCCGGTACATGTTTACACATATCCAGTCATATATTGCTCTGGCTTTTTCCAGGAGGGTGGTTTTCCCGTCTGTGATGGAATCTGCCAGTTCCTTTACCATACCGTCAATGGGACCCGATTTTGTCGGGGTGAGAAAAAGGGCATAATCAGAAGGACTCCAGGGAGCTTCCTTTGTCGGGAAATCTTTCTTTATGATTTCCCTGCGAACAACATGAAAACTGAATGTCAGTTTTCGACTTTTGGTGTTTTTATCCCAGCGTGCATAGAGTATCGGTGTAGAATATTTTTGGTCGGTATATACAGCTGACTGGGAATAATCTCCTGAAATAACGATATCAGAGATCAGTTGATTGCTGTCGGATATGGGGTAAGGAATCCATAGTTGAGTTTCTTTTCCTGTCATATCGGAAGAAGAAAGGTCAAATTTCATGATGATGCTACCCGCTGCCTGTTTTGCAGCGGTAGCAGTTTGTGGCGGGATGAGAAATGCAAAAAAAAGGACAAAGAGGGAATACTGCTTCATTTTTTTCTCCAAAATACAGTTTTGATAAATCACTATCTTCTAAATAACAAAAGTAATTTTTAAATTTGACCCGCAACGTCCAGGTGGAACGCTGATTACCTATGAAATTCAGCCGGATTGGGAATGTGCCTGTGACCAATTACGTTGCTACCTCTGTGAGGAGTTACCATTGATCCCTTAACTGTAATTCAGTTTTTTATTGCGGTAAAATTCATTATTCCTCTGGATTGCCGTCTATTCATAGGATTGAGTTATGGCTACTTTGAAAAAGGTGATTATTAACACGTTTCCATGCTTTTCACGCTTTTTTGTCCATATAGAAGGCGCTTTAGGGGATAAGAGAGTCTATAGTAATCTGTGACACCTGTGAGGAGTTGCCAGGATTAAGTAAGGTCCTGATTTTCAGGATATCCTTACGGTGGGATGGACTTACATTTGAAGGATGGATCTGAGAATCTTGTAGGTAAACCCCCACAGGAAATAATCCCCGAGAGGAAAAACGGGAAACATGGTGCCGGGTATCATTTCGATTTCCCGGTGACGTGTCTGGTCCAGAAAATCTTTTGCCTTGAGCCAGCAGGATTTTTGCACTTCATGGGGATCCAGAGTCAGGGTGGGTTGTTCGGGTAACTCAAAGAGAAATGGCTGGACGACGATCTCAAAGTTGAGGTTTTTGCCGACAGTCGTTACCGGCAGAATGGTTTGCAGTGTATTTTGGGAGAGTATTATTCCCACTTCTTCCCTGGTTTCCCGTATGCAGGTTTCAAATAGATCCCGGTCTGTATCTTCTCTTCGGCCTCCGGGAAAGGAAAAATGTCCGGACCAGGGGTCGTCCGGGTGGATGGCTCTTCGGATGACAAGAAAACTATTCTCAGGTTTGAGGCTTTTTATAATGGCTACGGCAGCGGAAGGCTTTTGCATGGAGCTGGGGACTAAAAAAAAGGATTAATAAGTTTTATAACCTTTGTAAGGTACTCTTTTTTCAAGTAATTGCAAGAAATGTATCGATTAACAGTATTCTCCATATCCTGATCTTCCAGGATTGGGGTCCCTTCGATATTGACAGCAGCTTAAAGAATGAATATGAACCTTCAGACTGGAAGTTGCAGTTTTCTTCAAAAAGGAGGTTTCCATGAATTATGCCGTTACTCTATTTTCACCATATGCTTTTACTGTCGGAGAGAAGATACATATTGATTCCGGTCGAAGAAAGGGGGACTGGGAGGTGGCAGCTGTCGCTGATAATACAGTGACCCTGAGATGCCCTGTTTCAAAAAAGGAATTCACCTGGAAAAAATTCTGCTATTTTATTGATAAAAAACAGACAAACATATGGCCGGGAGAATCCTGAGACCCTCATGTGTCTGCTTTTTATCTCATTCAAACTGACGCCGGGTTACAGGCTTGTTCTCGCTTCGAACAGAGACGAGTTTCTGCATCGCCTTACTGCGCCACTGACTTATATTGATGAAGATAAGACAATTCTTGCGGGTCGTGATTTACAGGGTGGAGGAACATGGCTGGGGGTGAACAAAAGAGGAAAAATTGCCGCAATCACCAATTTTCGTAAAGGAGGTGTACTGCGAAGTGATGCACCCTCCAGGGGAGAAATTATCGATTCGTATCTCCGCAATGATGATAGCGCAGAAGAGTTTCTTGCAAAATTGCAGAAGAAAGGGAGGGAGTATAACGGATTTAATCTGATTCTGGGTGACATTGACAAACTCTTTTATTATACAAATCAAGGGCTTGAAAAAAATCCTGCAGTTTTGGAGCCAGGATTTTATGGTTTGTGTAATCATTTTCTGGATAGTCCCTGGCCAAAGCTTGTTCGAGGGAAAAAACTGCTGAAACCTGTAATGGTGGAAACAGAAAATGTAAAACCGGCGATGCTTTTTTCCCTGCTGAAAGACTCATGGCGACCGGAAGATAATTCCCTGCCGGAGACCGGAGTCGGACTTGAATGGGAAAGATTGCTGGGATCAATCTTTATTGATGGCGAGTTTTACGGGACACGATCTTCTGCCGTTATCACAATTAATGATAATGGAGAAATTGTGTTTTGTGAGAAGACGTATCACCGGAACAAAAAGAATGATGATGTTGTTTGTTTTAATGAGATGCTTGATTGTTTATAACTTGAATCGTAACTCCTCACAGGGGGACCAAGTCAATGGTTTTATTTCCTCTGAACTGTAATTGCTTACAGGTGCCGCAGATTTTGCAGGCTCTTTTGGTCGCCATAACCTGAAAAGCCGGGGTGCCTGTGAGCAATTACCCTTTTTAATTACGTAAGAAACACCAAGGATAAGTTTGTATGAAGATAACTGGTAAAACAAGTATAACCGTGTTGTTGCCGGCGGGCAGGCTGCCCCTCGATATTATGAAGGAAAGCCAGAAGCTGGCCGAGGAATACGGTTTCGGAGTCTATCTTTCAACGGCCCAGAATTTGCGGCTGATAAATGTTCCGGAGTCTGTCATTGAAACAGTGAAGAAGGAACTGGGCGGTCTGGGTGCTGAGTTCAAAGGACCTGGAAAGTTCCCTATTCCCCGGCTTTGCGTGGGAAAACCCCATTGTAATCTGGGCATTGTGGACACGGAGGCTGTTTGTGTGAGAATTCTTGAGCGCTTTGGCGACAGAAAAAAGGTGAAAGGCAAGTTGAAAATAGCGGTTGCAGGGTGCGCCATGTGCTGTTCCGCCCCAAAAATTACTGATATCGGTATATTTGCCACAAGGGACGGATACGAGGTGTATACAGGCGGCAAGGGAGGTGCATTTCCCAAGATTGGTCGTCGTATTGCCAGAAAAGCATCTGAAGAGAAGGTGCTTGAAATAATAGAAATATTGTTTGATTATCATGACCGAAAAACCGTCAAAAAGCAGCGTATGACAAAACTGCTTCAGGAAGAGGATTTTCCCTTTAAAGAGGTATGAGCGGGGTTTTGCGCCTGTGAATATTGACAGGGGGGTATCAGATGAGGCAGAGAGAATGGATTTTTCTATTCTCTCTGCCTTTAACGACTTAAGGCCTAAGGCCACCCTTAATGTTGATGTTTTTTCAGCATGAAATAGATAACCGGCACAGCCATCCTGCTGACCAGCAGTGAGGCTATTTCACCAAACATGAGAGAAAGGGCCAGTCCCTGGAAGATAGGGTCTGCCAGGATGACAGATGCCCCGATAACAACGGCCAGGGCCGTGAGCAGCATGGGGCGGAAGCGGATAGCCCCTGCATCAACCACCGCTTCGGCAAGGGGATAGCCTTCCCGCAGGCGGAGTTCAATGAAATCCACAAGAATGATGGAGTTTCTGACGACAATACCTGCCCCGGCCATAAAGCCGATCATGGAGGTAGCGGTAAAAAAGGCATTGAATCCCCAGTGGGCCGGCAGGATTCCTATTAATGAAAAGGGAATCGCAGCCATAACCACCAGAGGTGTGAAATAATTCTTGAACCAGCCAACCATCAGCATGTAAATCAGGATCATTACCACGCAGAAGGCTAGACCGAGATCACGAAAAACCTCCAGAGTTATATGCCATTCCCCGTCCCATTTCATGGCCGGTTCAGTTTCTGAAAAAGGTTGATTTAAATTGTATATTTCCACATGCTGTTCGCGGCCGCCGAAGTTACGGCCATCAAGTTCGGCGAGTTTTTTGTTCATGTCGAGAATTGCATAAACAGGGCTTTCTACAACATCAGCCACATCACCAGTCACGTAAATAACCGGTTTGAGATTTTTCCGGTAAATGGGCTGTTCCACAAGTTGTTCCGAGACATGAACCAGTTCACGCAAGGGAACCAGGGGGGCTGAAGGGTTCATGTTGGAGCGCAGAGAGATATTCAGCAGGCTTTCAACCCGGGCCCTGTATTCCGGAGGGAGTTCAAGAACAATATTTATATTTTCCTTATCCAGTGGCTGGTGGTAAAGATCCACCGCATAGCCCCTGACCCCCATGGTGATCGCCCGGGTAATCTGCTGTTCTGATATCCCGTTGAGGGCGGCCTTTTCTTTGTCGACCGTTATGACCTTTTTATACCGGGTCGCTTCCTGGAACCAGTCAATATCGACTACACCCTTCGTGGATTCGAGGATTTTCTTGACTTCTCTTGCAAGTTTAACTCTGGCTTCACTGGTTGGTCCATAAATTTCTGCAACAATTGTCTGTAGAACCGGTGGTCCCGGAGGGACTTCAGCCACAGCCGCGGCAGCTCCGTATTTTTTTGCTATGGCAGCAATGGCCGGTCGTACTCTTTTGGCAATATCATGGCTT
Organism: Desulfomarina sp.; assembly: GCF_054039375.1. NCBI lineage: Bacteria > Pseudomonadati > Thermodesulfobacteriota > Desulfobulbia > Desulfobulbales > Desulfobulbaceae > Desulfomarina > Desulfomarina sp. Next base: position 19,237 of record NZ_JBPLBA010000133.1, read on the forward strand.
TTCAGTGATCTTTCCGATTTAGGCCGCAGGTTGACCTGAATATCGGCAACAGTCGGTCCCTGACGCATGAAGTAGTGACGGACAAGACCATTGAAATTATAGGGTGAGGCCGTGCCGGTATAGATCTGGTAATTGATGACCGCCGGATCTTCATTTATGACTTCTGCCATTTCCATGGCAACTCTGGCCGTATGCTCAAGAGTCGATCCTTCCGGCATGTTGAGAATGACCTGAAATTCACTCTTATTGTCAAAGGGCAGCATTTTTACTTTTACCAGGCCAAAATAAACCATGGAGCAGGATGCCAGAAGAAGGGCAATTATGACCACGAAAAAAAGAAAACGCCAGGCTCCGTGGGCAAGCAGTGGCTCCATGATCATATGATAGATCCTGGTAAACCAGTCATCGGGAGTGGTTTCTTCGTTTGTGGATGTGGCCGATACTTTCTGTTTTTTCAGGATATGGGTAGCCGCCCAGGGGGTAACCGTAAAAGCTATGATCAGGGAAAAAACCATGGCGGCGGATGAGCCGATTGGAATCGGCCGCATATATGGCCCCATCAACCCTCCGACAAATGCCATGGGCAGGATTGCAGCAATAACAGCCCACGTGGCTAGAATTGTCGGATTACCTACCTCCGCTACGGCCTCGATGGCCACTTTTGTTCTGGAACGATTACTGTTTGCCGGAAGCCGGAGATGCCGGACAATATTTTCAACCACGACAATGGCATCATCCACCAGGATTCCTATGGAGAAGATCAGGGCAAACAGGGTGATCCGGTTGAGGGTATAACCGTACAGGTAGAAAACCAACAGGGTAAGGGCAAGAGTGGAAGGAATCGCCAGCATGACAATAATTGACTCGCGCCAGCCGAGAAAAAAGAGGATCAGCAGGGCCACACCAAAAACTGCTATACCCATATGCAGCAGCAGCTCGTTCGATTTCTCCGCGGCTGTTTCCCCGTAGTCCCTTGTTACAGACACCTGCATATCGGCCGGTATCAGTACTCCTTTCAGGCTCTCGACCTTTTCCTCTACATCATGGACTACTGAAACAGCGTTGGCCCCGGGTCTTTTGGCAATGGAGATGGTTACTGCGGCTTCAAGTCCCGGTTTCCCAGGTTCTCCGAAAAGCACATAGCTGGAAGGTTCTTCCGGGCCATCAATGATTGTTGCAACTTCATCGAGATAAACAGGTTTGCCGCCATAAACTCCCACAACTATCCGGCCGATTTCCTGGCTGTTTCTCAGAAAAGTACCGGTCTGTAAAAGGATTTCCTGGTCAAGGGAATGCAGGCTTCCGGAATGGATCTGGCTGTTTACCTGCTGGATATGTGGTACGATTTCATCGAGTGTCAGGTTGCGTGAGGCCAGAAGCAGAGGATCAAAACGAATGGTGAGCTGTCTTCTTGTTCCGCCGATGAGCTTGGTTTCCGCCACTTCACTGATGTTTTTTATGGAGTCATCCACCTGTGCGGCAATCCTTCTCAGGGTATAATGGTCATAATTTTTCCCGTGGAAGGTGAGGGCCATGATGGGTACATCGTCGATGGTGTGCGGTTTGATCAGAGGCGGCTGGACATTTTTGGGGATCCGATCAAAATTGGTTGCCAGCTTCTGGTTCAGTCTCACAATGGAGGTTTCAAGGCTTTCCCCCACATAAAACCTGACGACCAGCAGACTCTGTCCCTGCATGGAGGTTGAATAAATATATTCAACACCCGGCAGTTCGTAGAGGAGTTTTTCCATTGGAATGGTAAGTCGTTCTTCAACCTCTTTTGGAGATGCCCCCGGCATGGCTACCATGACATCTATCATCGGAACTTTAATCTGCGGTTCCTCTTCACGTGGGAGAAGGACAACTGCGAGATACCCGAGAAGAAGTGAAGCGACAATAAACAGCGGGGTCAGTTTGGAGTTTATGAAAGCTGATGCCAGTCGCCCTGCAAAACCGATTGTCTTGTTACTTTTTGCATCCATCGTCTATACCTTGTCTGTTAGCTTGTTTCAGCTGTGCATTTCAGAGGTTATAAAATCACCTAAATCCTGCAATTGGCAGGTTCGGAGTCTTCGCTTATCTGCCGGAGATGCAAGGTTCAATGGCGCTGACGTATAGGCATACTTCAAGCCATTGAAAACGAAGCAGGTAAGCGAGCCTGCGAGACTCCGGATTCGGTAAAAATGCCAATCCCGCAGGGCAAAGAAAATGAAAAAATTTACATTCACTCAAAAAGTGAATGGCCAAATTCGTTAAATATATCATAACACATTGAGATCAAACCATAATTATATTTTTTCATTTTCTGAAGTGCAGGATTTAGGTATGATTTTATTACCTCTGAACTGTAATTGTCACAGGTGACGCATTGAGATCTTTTTTCATACCCATTTTAACAGCCATAAGATTTCTTACCATCTTCCCTGTCTCCTGGAAGAATGAGAAGGATGGAGATTATTTTCCGGCCAGTCTTTATTTTTTCCCCGTGGTAGGCGCTATGATAGGAATTCTCGGTTTTTTTCTGGCCAGAATTCTTCTGATTG
>NZ_JBPLBA010000134.1:0-24852 GCF_054039375.1 Desulfomarina sp.
CCTGCCGCCAGATTATTGGCCGTTGCCGGTGATTTTTTGAGTTTCCACGCACGGCGATACAGTATGACGGCTCCTTCCATATCTCCTTCTTTTCTTCTTTCTTCGGCTTGATACAGTATTTGCTGAACAGTTTTTTTCAGTTCTTCCAGATGTCTTTCCAGTTGAACTGCCGGTTCGGGTCTGTCGACGAAAACTTCCTGTTTTTCGGGAAAAGACTCATTTATTTCAGGATTGGAAATTGCTGCCCGGTGTTGAGGGAGTATCAGTATTTTTTCTGAAAATTTCACCAGCGAAGATCGTTTTTTCGCGGCTGGATTTTTATTTATTTTTTGCGGCAGATTGTGGCGTTTCTGCCATCCTGATTTATGTGATTCGGAAAAATTGTTCGTTTCATGTTTTATCTGAAAATCCACGGCTGAGGTTTGTATTGCCGCAGCCGGGATCTTTATCGGCTTTTTGTGGCTGAGCCATGGAGTCCGGCCATGCCGGTTTTTCTCAGTTGTTCTGATTTCCTTTTCCTCTTTCACAGGGGGTTGTACTGTGTCCGGTTTCAGGTCGGGAATCAGACTGCTTTCAAAGGAGTAGAGTTTGGCGTGATTACTCAGGTAAAAAAGAATCACACCTCCCAGGACAATAAGAAAAAGCAGGATCAGGAAAATTGTCCTGAATGGTCTGGCCGATTGTTTTTTGACAATATTACCCTCAGGTGAAGGCGGTTCCGGTATGTTTTGCTGTTCAATTTTCTGCAGTGCCTCAAAAAGTTTACTCATGGGCCTTCCCGTCTTGATCAACAATGTGAACCTGCAGGACTACAACCATCTCCACCTTTTTTCTCTCTGTTGTTTCCATGCTGAAAAGTCTGCCGAAAAGGGGGAGATCCGCAAGGATCGGCACGGATATTTCCTCCTTGTCGTCAAATTCCATGATCAGCCCGCCAAGCAGGACAATATCACCGGAATGGATTCTCGAAACCGTTGACAATTCGCGGAGGTTGACAGTTGGCAGGGTGAGTTGATACGGGGAGACAAGAGAACCGAAAGAAACAGTTTCAAGTTTGACTAGATCGCTTTTTATGGGGACAATATGCAGTGAAACCATGTCGTCATCTTCGATCACCGGGGTCACCCCAAGCAGTATGCCGTCGAAAACAGAGCCGATTTCAGTCGAAAAATCGGTTGTTCTGTTGTCTCCTGTGCCTTCACTGTTCTGTTCAAAGCTCCTCAGGTAGGAGACGGACTGACCGACACTGAGCATGGCTGCCTGACCGTTCATTGTTTTCAGTCTCGGGTTGGAAAGGACCGTGAGAGTGCCATATTCTTCAAGGGCCCTGAAGATCCCATTCATATTGGAGTATTTTGAACTGATATTCATGGAGTAAAACGAATCCGTCTGGCTGACACTGGGGGTAATCGTCACTGTGGCCCCGGATGAGGCGAGAAGCGCATGTTTTGATATAAGACCTCCGACGTTGCGCCAGTCTATTCCGAGCTGGTGTTTCCTGCTGAGACCCACTTCAATGATCTTTGCCTCAATCAGGACCTGGCGGCGATATTTATTTCTGAGAGCTGTAATATACTGTTCAATGTCCTCCATGGTATCGGGCCGTGCCTTGATCATCACTGTTCCGGTTTGTCTGTTCAGGGCAAAGCTGCCATCTGTTTCGATCATTTTTTCAATCGTTTTTTCAATATTGCCATAGATATCGGAAATGGTTTCATCTGCACCTCCTTCAATACCGAAATGTCCGGACAAAGGGGATGAGGTTATCTGATTTCGCTGGCCGGAGTTTGTGCCAAGGACATCACCACCAACTTTGAAACTTGATTTTCTGATGGATGCGAGGAAGTCAAGGTCAAGGATTTTCCGGGCGTAAGGTTCTATGTAAATGGTCCCGTGTTTTTCATGCCAGACAATATTGAGCATTCTGCACGTGGCATCAAGAATGGAGCGGATTGTCATCTCCTGGTACTCTGCCGTGATTTTCCGGTTAAGGGAAACCTCTGTGGATAACACGAGATTCAGAGAGGATGCGTGGGCCAGGGCCTGAAGGACCTGGGTAGCCTCTTCCTGGATAAAACTCATGGACAGACGCTCGCTGTCAAGGGGCGACAGTTTTTTGAACCGGGGCGAAGGGGCTGGTGGGATTTCCACCTGTTTGAGTGGTGCAGGTGGGGATGCCGGTTCAGTCTTCGCGATTCGTACGGCTGGTTCTGGTTGCGTTAATGGTGCTGCCATCTTTGTTTTTCGCCCGCAACCGGAAAGATTGAGGCAGATGAGCAGGACAAATATCAGATGTATCGGAAGAGAAACCTTCTTGATCATTGTAGTATTCCGGTTTGAGGTAATAAAATCATAAAGTTGTTGTCCCCGTAACCAGTCAGGGTTTGAGTTCAGCCGTTTTTTCGTTTTCTTCAGTGTGGAAGATACCAAGATTATCGATAAGAATACTTTCCCCGGTGGCCAGAAAATATTTCCCGGTTCGAGTTGCATACCAGACACCGTTTTTTTTAATTGTTATGAGTTTGAAAAATTGCGTTTTTTCACCTTCCTTCATCATCTGCCCATTGATCCAGCACAACCTTTTACGAGGACTGATAACGACAAGGTCCAGAGTGATGGAGTGGAGATTGACCCGTTCACGGGCGGGCCGTATTTCCTGAAGTGGAATGAAAGGATCCCGATATATTGCCGCAGTTCTGCCTGTCCGCTCTTCCATGGTCAGCGGGTTTGTGATTTTGCTGAGGTCAATATTCAACTGTGGTATGGGGGAAGAGGGTGGACCAGGAGGAACATCCGCTCTGGAACTCAGCCATATCGCCAGAACGGATGAGGCGATGAGCAGCAGTGGAACTGAGCCGATGCGTAACCAGGCAAGGGTCTTGTCTATTGGCAGAGACATAAATAATAACCTTTGAGTTTAAAGCCGATTTCATCCTCCGGCTGTCGGAAAGGGGGGGAGTTGCTGTCGTCTGTATTGTCCTTTTCCCTGTTGAATTTTTCCAGGGAAAAAACTTCCAGGGTAAAAGTTCTTTCCTTAGAATAGACACCATCCAGTCGATGGAGCAGTTCCATAAACGAAATATTTTTCCAGAAAAAATTCACTTCCTCCCATTGTATTTCTCCGGGAACATTCAGGATATCCGACCGGGCAGCAAGGGTTTTTTTATACTGCCGCAATTGTCTTTCTGTCTGAACAATCTGCTGTTTTTTCGTCATCAGAAGAATTTGCCGTTGTGCCAGTTGTGTGGATTTTTTTTCTCCCTGCAGGTAAAAATAGAGACTGCAGCTGAAAAAGAGTATAAGAACCAGTTGGAGAAAAACGGTGGGTTTGCCCGGGAGATCCAAAAGGTTTTTCATTGTTTTTCCTCCTTTCGTACCCAGAGCTGTCCCTTGAGATAACCATTTTTCTCAGATTCCAGATATCCCCATTCAATGTTTTTCAGGGCAAATGATCTGGAAAGATTTGTTACGGTTTTTTCAAAATCGGCACGGACATTTCTATAGTTTCCTGCGGTGCTGAAGGAGATATCCATAACGACAGATTTTTTCTGGTTGCCTTCCGGTGTCTGCGGTTCGATTGTGATATTTTTCTGCTGACTGGGATTGGCATATCCGGGTGGTGGGAGGGTTGATCCTGTTGTTTTTCCTGTCGGGAATACAGGTGTGGCTTTTCTGACTGTCAATTTCTCAATATGGATCGTTTTTGGTATTGCCAGTGCGAGAGTTTCAAAGAGATTCGACAGCCGAGGCTCAAGAATACCCCGGCCAATGATATCCAGGTAGTGTTCCAGATTTTTCAAGCTGTCCGAGGCAGGCAGGTTTCTCCGAAGTATTTCAGTGCGTTCGTCCAGCACGACCTGCTGTTTTGACAGCTGCTTCTCCAGGGAACTGTTCTGCTGATGGGTGTTCCAGGCGAGGACTGACAACCCGACTGCCGCCAGGGTACAGAGTGTCGTCGTCCAGTTGTTTATCTTTTTTATTTTATGGGAGAAAGAATATTCCGGCGGGAGATAACTGTACTCCTGTCCGATAAAAAGAGTTCCATACAGTTCAGGCCAGTCGCAGATCGACTGTCTGCTGGTTGAGATCGGCAGGGACTTCCAGTCCGGCTCCAGCCTGTCGAGTCCTGTCTCACCAATATCAATGGATTTTCTTCTTTCTCCCATGATGAGGAGCTGGGCCTTTTCAATCTGGAAATCACGTAACAGGGCCTGTCTGCATACTGAGATAGCATGATTGAGCATGGTTGAGTCAAATTCGCCCGGGCCTGTCATGGGAAAAGGTTGCATGTAGAGTGGGGTGCCGTTTCTGAAGGCTGTCAGTTCACTGCTGTTTTCCCGGGCCATAATGACAATAAGAGGGTCAGAAGTGAATTGAGCGGTCAATGCTCCCAGGGCGGCAATCGATGGGGTTGCAGTGCGTATGAAGGTGCGTTTTCGGACAATATTTTCTATCACGGGCCAGACATCATTCCTGGGCAGGATTATAAGGCTGTGCAGCCTTTTTTCCCCTTTTGCATCAAGAATTTTGTAGGTGATGGCACTTTTCACACCCTCATCCATGAGTGCCCGGTTTTCCAGTTGTCTTTCCACATGCATCAACAGAAGCTTATGGGCCAGAGGGGGAAAATCTTCTAAAAGAACCATTGCCTGACTTGATGCAAACGAAAGAAGCAGTGTTTTTTTGAGTCCCGACGATTCAAGTCGTTCATGCTCTTTCACCGGCGTGCAGATATATTTACCGCCCTTTTTCCGGACATCGGTACGGAGGTATTTGCCCTGGCCTGTGGAGAGTGCTAAATGTGTCAGTGCCATATTTTAATACCTGATGATTGTGCTGTTTCCGCCTCTTTTATGTCGGCGAATAACGATGTCATGAATGGTGATTCTGCCGTACCCGCTCCCGTGTTTGATTTGTTTCTCAGTTTTTTCAACTGTGAAAAGGGTTTTTTTCAGGTTTTTTATAGTGAATGACGGCTGGAGGATATTGAAATAATGAATAAAAAAGAGAGCCGCGAAACAGGTGGCAGTTACCATGTAAAGGAGCCTGCTTTTCGGCAGAAAATTCTTTTTCCGACCTGTTTCCGGCAGTGTTTCCAAACTTTTTTTAACATGTGCTGCGGTTAATTTTCCGGAAGAATCTGCGCAGCCGAACAGAAGAGTTCTGTCCATTAACCTGTTGATCAGCCTGGGAATCCCAAGGCTGTTTTTAAAGAGAAGTCTGCCTGCACTGCGGCTGATAGGCAGTCCCCCCTGCCCTGCCTGGGCCAGTCGAAAGTTGATGTAATCAATTGTTTCTTTTCTGTTCAGGGGGCGCAGGTTCTCGCTGATCACAATACGCTGATTGAGTTGTCCAAGCAGTGGATCCTGCAGTTTTTCTCCAAGACCGGGTTGGCCGACCAGCAGAATCTGCATGAGCTTTCTGTCGCTTGTTTCAACGTTTGACAGCATTCTCAATTGTTCAAGGCTTTCTATTGGCAGGTTCTGGGCCTCATCGATGATAATGAGCAGTTCCTTTTTGTTGCGTGCCATGGTCAGCAGGGTTTTTTGAAAATGCGTGAGCAGCGAGGCCATATCGTTTTCCTGACTGGTATTTTCACCCAGTTCTGTCAGGATCATTCGCAGGAGCCCCTGCGGGTTTACTGTTGGACTGAGAAGGACAGCAGGAACCTTGTTCCTGTCGATCTCTTTAAGGAGAATGCGGATGAGCAGGGTCTTTCCGGTTCCGGCTTCTCCAATCAAAACCATAAAACCTTCTCCTCTCTGCAGGGTATGTTTCAGTGTTGCACGGGCGGCAAGATGTGGAGGTGCCGGGAAAAAAAAATCAGGATCGGGGGAGAGCCCGAAAGGAGCTTTATGGAGGTTATAGCACTTAAGATATTGAGGTGTTTTATCTTGCATATTATTGGATAGTGGCAATCAGATCATATATGGGGCCGAGGAGACCGAGGATGATAACGAGAAAAACCAGGCCGGCGACTGAGATTATAAGCGGTTCCAGGGTCTTGGACATCATTTCGACAAGATTGTTGACCTTTTTCATGTAGTAGTCGGCGAGTATCTGAAACTGTTCCGGCATATTGCCTGTCTGTTCACCGACCTTGACCATACGCAGCACAAATGGTTCGAAAAATTTCAGTCTTGAGATCGATTCCGACATGGAATCGCCGGCAATTATCTCTTTTTTAATATTATGAATACCTTCCTTCAGCACCTGGTGGCTGACTGATTCCTCCATCAGCTCCAGGGTACGGATAATATGGATTCCACCCGAGGTGAGCAGTGACGAGTATTCAAAGAAGAAGGCAAGCTGGGACGATCTGAAAATAATACCAACCAGGGGGAAATAACTCCAGAAATTGTCCCATAAATAGCGAATTTTAAGGTTTTTCCTGCTCACCAGAAAAATGATGAACAGCACGAGAAAGAAGCCGGGAATAACGGGCCACCATGAGTTGAAAATTTCCACCGAGGCTATCAGGGCCCGGGTTGCCAGGGGGAGTTCCTTCATACCCATGGAAGTGAACAGCCCCAGAAGCTGGGGAAGGACGTAGACCATCCAGAATGTCAAGGCCCCCAGCATGGCAAAGAGGACAAAGGCCGGATAGGTCAGGGCCCTGCGCGTGGAGGAAATAATATCGTGTACTTTTTCAAGGTGTTGTGCCGCGTCACGCAGGGTTCTGTCCATCTCCCCTGTTTCTTCACCGATGGCGACCAGGGGCAGGAGTATTTTGGGGATGTGCCGTTTCTCGGCTTCAAGAGCTTTAGAAAAAAGGATTCCTTCTTCCAGTCGTTTTATGACTCTGCTGAAAACCCGTCGTATTACAGGTTGGCCCGGACCGCTTATCAGGTCCTGCAGGGCATCACGCAGGGGGATTCCTCCTTTCAGGAGCAGGGCCAGGTTTCTGAAAAATTCAGCGAGCTGCAACCGTGTCATACGGCTGCTGGACAGAAAGCCCCTGCCTAAGATGTTTTTACGATAATGAATAAGGTCCAGACCGTCTTTCTGCAGCTGATCAAAAAGGTCAGCAACAGTGGCAAATTCACCTTCGGCCTTGAGCAGGTCTCCGGTCTGGTTCATGGCTGTATAGCGGTAATATGGCATGTGACTGCTTATGGAGCTCTATGAATTTATATTAACTTTTCAGGATGTTATCCGAAAAATGTTCATGAAGCCTTTATGGATTCAGGGTTATCCCATTACCCTCTGCAGTTCTTCAAGGCTTGTAACACCGGCCATCACTTTCTGTCGGGCGGAATGCATGAGATCTGTAAAACCCTCCTGTTCCGCCTGATCACGTATCTTCCCAAGAGGAGCATCCTCCGCTATCAGGCGCAGAATCGAATCACTGAGCTCCAGGATTTCCGACACACACTCCCGGCCGAGGAACCCGCTGCCCTTACAGAGTGCACAGCTTCCGGCCGTGAAATAGGTATGGTCTGCTGGTAGATCGTAGGCTTTGAGAAGGTGGTCATCGTATTTTTTTTCAATTCTGCAGTCCGGGCAGAGTTTCCGGACCAGTCGCTGGGCCATGACTCCCACCAGGGAAGTGGAAAGCAGGTATGGAGAAACCCCGAGGTCCTTGAGCCTGGCAAGAGCTCCGATTGCGGTATTGGTGTGCAGGGTGGAGAGAACCAGGTGACCGGTCAGGGCAGCCCGGATACCAAGTATTGCCGTTTCTTCATCTCTTATTTCCCCCACCAGCATGACATCCGGATCCTGGCGAAGAAAGGTTCTGATCGCAGAAGAAAAAGTATAGCCGGCTTTTTCGTTGACCTGTGTCTGTCGGACCATCAGCAGCTCATATTCAATGGGGTCTTCAACAGTGAGAATATTTTTGCCTATGGCGTCCTGGCCCCGCAGAGCTGCATACAGGGTAGTTGTTTTACCACTGCCGGTGGGACCTGTCACAAGAACCATGCCGTAGGGATGACCAAAGAGTTTTTCTATTTTCCGGACCTTGTCTGTTTCAAAACCCAGATCCCTTATACTGAACGCGGAACTGCCCCGGGATGCGAGAAGTCGCATGACCATGTTTTCGCCGAAATTTGTGCGGACTGTGGAGATACGGACATCAAAACTTTCACCGAGAAACTCAAAGGAGAGGCGACCGTCCTGGGGCTTGCGCTGTTCGGAAATATCCATTCCTGCCCGAACCTTGAGAGTTGTAATCAGGCGATTGTGCAGAGGCTTTGGAAAAACATGGGCCAGCTGTAATACTCCATCGACACGGAACATGACCCTTGTGGTGATGTCACTGGCCGAAATATGAACATCGGTTACCCTGTAACTGACTGCGGATCCCAGAAGATTATCCACAAGCTTTTCCACATTGACATCGGCATTGCTGTTACGGCGCAACCGCCCGGTTATCAGCGATATTTCTTCTTCAATGGGATTTTCGAGCAGGAAATAAAACCGTTCAATCAGTTTTTTCAGCTCACTTTCTCCACCCACATGACTTTTGATAAATTTACCGGTTGCCCTGTATGCCTGTTCTTCAGCCACTCCTGAAAAAGGATCAGCCACCGCGATATGCAGGGTTGTTTCATCTTCAAAAAGGGGAAGAAAGGAAAACTGCTTGGCAATACGTGAGGGTACCTTGACCAGAAGATTCTGATCCGGTGTGAATGCCCGGAGGTCGATAAACGGGTGCTTGGACTGCTGAGCCAGAACCCGGGAGAGGTCACTGTCGGTCAGTACACCCAGCCTCATGAGGCATTCGCCCAGCCTCTCTCCGGTGGCTTTCTGCTCCCTGAGTGAGAATTCAATCTGTTGTTCGGTAACCAGGTTGTGCTCTTTGAGAAGCGTACCGAGTTGCGGTTTTTTCTGTTTTTCCAAAGCTGTTCTAAAAATAATTTTTCAAGGTGCCTTTAAAAATAAAAAAAGTTACCTGAAAAAGGTGAGAGAAAGATAAAGCATTAATAATCCAATACCTTACTTTATCATCATACTTTTGACTTGAACAGAAAAAAAAGTGGAGGGAAAATATTGGCCGAAAGAGCCTGGAAAAATCTGTGGCACCTGTGAGGAGTTACGGTTTTTTCACAAGCAGACTGCCGTTACTGATCCATGCAGAAGCTGTTTCTGTGGAGGCAAGCAGTTTTTCCACCTCGTGGTGCTGCCATTTTTCCACACCTATCAGACGGCATGTTTCGGCATCAAGGCTGGTGACCATTCCGATTCGTATTCTCTTCACCTTGGTCATCATGGCAAGGGCGGTACCTCCATTTCCCCGGTAATTTTCAGCCAGTGCTTCAAAAGCTTTTTCAAAGTTCCCCATCCTGAACCAGGGTAGAAAAGTCCCGGAACCTATTCCGTCCCGACATTCACTGTAGATAATCAGCAGGCCGCCGTCTTTTACAAACATGGCGCTGTTATGAATTGCCTTGTGGCTCTGGATAAAATTGATGTCCTTGGGAAATCCGCCACAGGAGGCGATGACCAGGTCAAACAGTTCCGATTCAATTTCACAGTGTTGTCCATGAACAGCACAACCATTGAAGTATTCCTGAACACTGTTGCCGATCAATAGATTACAGACATGTCCGTTGGAATCCAGAATCCCGTGGATGGCCATATCAGCCGGTTTTCGGGATGCAATTTCCGCCAGGTCCTCTGCCAGAGGGTTGTTTTTCAGTCTGCCCGGCTGACACCCGGTGGCAAGACCAGTTTCTTCGAGATAAAGAGAGTGGTTTTTATAGATAGCTTTTCTCTCTCCACAGCCTGGGAAGAGGAGTTTTCGTCCGCCGCCGTAACCGGCAAAATAGTGGTGAACAATCGGGCCCATTGTAATTACGCAGCTTGCCTCCAGGATATCTTTCCGAAATCGTATTGGGGTTCCCCGGGAAGTTGTTCCGAGGTCGGCAAAGAGTTTTCTGTCATCGCAGTTGTGGTGGATGAAGGGAAAGCGGTCAAACGTGTTCCCGTAAAGTTGCCTGCTTTCCCCGTCACTCTGTACAGGATGAGTTCCATAGGCGATGATGAACCGGAGGTTTTTCGGGTGCATGCCGTATTGCTCAAGAACTGCAATGAGCGGAGGCAGGTAAACGGGATAATCACAGAGTCTGGTTTTGTCGGTGACGATGATGACAGGTCTTGAAAGATCAAGAGGGTGTGTCTTGAGAAAACTGGAAAGATTCCCTGTGAACAGTGTGCGGTTCATCGCGGGCGAGGGGTCAGAAATATTCAGCTCAATACTGTTTGCCGGAACTGTTACAGGGAGGATGTCTTTTCCAAAAGCAATTTCACGGGATCTGCCGGTATCTTTCATTTGTATTTGATTAAGATGTGTTCTGAGTTTGAACGAAAACTCTAAGCTTTCAAGACTTGTACCTGTCCTTTTTTCACATTGAAAAACAACAGGAAGGCAAAAGCAGTGGCCGCTGCCGAATGAATCAGCAAGTTTGAGGGTGCCAGCATGAAAAAAGCCAGAGCCAGTGCGACCAGCCTGGAAATCCAGCTCAGTTTCTGTTCAAGATATCCCTGGATGGCTCCGGTAAAGGCATAAACTCCGATGAGGGCGAAAAGGAATATTGAGATCACCTCGTACCATGAACCACCCAGGAAGGGGGTGTAGGCAAAAAGCAGTGGCATGATATAGATTCCCTTGGCAATCTTCCATGACTCCAGTCCAGTCGACATGGGCGGAGTTTTGGCAATGGCCGCTGCGGTGAAGGCGGTCAGGCAGACCGGTGGCGTAACATTGCTGTCCTGGCTGAGCCAGAAAATAATCATATGCGCGGAGAGCAGGGCAAAGGTGGCCGTGCCACCTCCTACGGCAATATCGCGCAGGGTTCCGGCCAGATCCGGAGGCACGGCGGCCAGGAGAGCCGCAGCCTGATCCAGTCCCATTGACTGGTTCAGCAGACCGACCTTTTCAGGCAGGGCCAGCATGAAGATCGCTTTTGCTTCTTCGGAAAGAAGGCCGGCGGCAATCAGCTCAATGAGCTTATTGTCAATAATCAGATTGTAGAGGGCCGGTGCCGACAGGGTTCCGAGAACAATATAGGCGGCAGTGACCGGCAGTCCCATTCCGAGCACCAGGGAAGCTAGGGCGATCAGGATTATGGCAATGATAAGACTGTGTCCAGCCCAGTTGGTGATCATGAGAGAAAAGGTGTTGCCGATCCCCGTGGTGGCGATAACGTTGACAATCAGTCCGACACTGCAGAGGAGAATGGCTGTCATGGTCATGTTTTTTGCCCCCAGAGCCAGGGCTTCCAGAATAGCCCGCGGTCCCATCCGGTTCGGGGTAAGCCATGAGGCGACAATAACGGCGAGGATCGATATTCCGGCAGCATACGTTGGGGTAAATCCGAAAACGAGCAGGCCTATCAGAACCGTTATGGGGAGAAGAAAGGGGAGCCCGCCTTCTTTCAATACTTCCATTGGTTTTATTCTTTCATCCTCTATAACCTGGACATTTCTCTTTTTGGCTTCGATCCGGACAAAGAAGGCCACTGTTGCAAAGTAAAGAATAGCCGGAAGTACACTGACCGTCACTATTGTCGTGTAAGGAATCTGGGTGTAACTTGCCATGACAAAGGCTCCTGCTCCCATGATGGGAGGCATGAGCTGGCCTCCTGTGGATGCAGCGGCTTCAACACCGGCAGCGAACTTTGGAGGGAATCCTGCTTTTTTCATCAGCGGGATAGTGATCACGCCGGTGGATGCAGTGTTGGCGACAGCGGAACCTGAAATTGTACCTGTCAACCCTGAAGCGAATACAGCAACCAGGCCGGGGCCCCCGACAGTTCTTCCGGCAACGGCCCTTGCCAGGTTGATGACGAAGTCACCTGCACCGGAACGCAGGAGAAAGGCACCGAACAGGATAAACATGAAGACGAAGGTGGATGAGATTCTGGCAATATTTCCGAATAAGCCGTCGTCCCCATAAATCGATCTGAAGAGAATGGTTTCTGAAGTCAGCCCGCTGAATCGAAAGACACCGTCCAGCAGTCCCCCCCACCAGCCCACATACGTCAGGGCGAGGACAATGAGAACGGGAATAATCAGGCCCGTAGTGCGCCGGGTCAGTTCAAGTGCCGAGAGAAGAAGAAGGATACCGGCAACCCATTCGGGGAGGGCCAGGTGGACGCCGCGGGCATAGATGGCATCTTCCATTGATATCAAATAGAGTGCTGATATTGCGGCTGTAATACCTATGATAATATCAATCGTCAGGATGAAACTGGAGCGTTCTTTCTTTCCTGAAAACATGGGGTAGGAAAGGGTACAGAGAATTGCAAACCCGGAATAATGGAGAGAATTCTGCCATAACCCGGGCAGTATACCGAAAATATTAAAGTAGATATGGAGCAGGGATATGGCAATTCCGATAAAAAACAGCGCCTTTTCAATTTTTTTTTGCACCGTACGCCTCCAGGTTAGACCGATTTGTATTGTTTCATCCTGACGGATTCAGGGCTGTGAAAATGTGAATCTGTGACAGATTCCGGGATACTTACCTGGCAATAAGATTTTCCGGTATTTTCAGGCCGATTTCACGATAATACCGTGCGGCACCTGGGTGAAGGGGCATGGGCAGTCCGGCCAGAGCCTTTTCAGGTTTGATGGCTTTGGTTGCCTTGTGGATGGCGTTGAGAAACGGCAGGTTTTCGTAAATAGTTTTTGTAATCTGATAGACAGCCTCCTCGTCCACGTCTGCCCGCACCGCAAGAAAATTTGGTTGTGCGATGGTTTTTACATCTTTGTCCTGGCTGGGATAGGTTCCCGCGGGGATAATATATCTTGTCCAGAGATTCAGACCGCCGTCAGCTTTTTTTGCCTGTTCATCAGTAAAATCAAGAATGGTCACTTTTTTTCCCATGGCCGCAAGGGCCCTGGTAACTGCTCCGGCTGGAACACCGGCCGGGGTCGACATGCCGACAATCTGCCCGTTCTGCAGGGCATCGGCACTGGGGCCGTAGCCCACGTGGATCAGTTTAAAATCCTTCTCAGCATCCAGGCCGAGGTTGCGAAGGATTGTCTTGTTGGAGCCGATTGTACCTGAGTTCTTTTTTCCAAGGGAAAGTCTTTCCCCTTTCAGTCCTGCGATATCGGCGATGGTTCCTGTCTTTGCCCTGCTTGAAAGGATTGTGAACTGCTCAACATTCTGCCAGAGCATGGTTACAGACCTGAGCTCTTTCTGGGGTCCATCCTGCTTCAGGGGCCCTTTTCCGTTCCAGGCGTAGTAGCCGAAAAGTCCCTGGAGAATGGCAAACTGGGCCTCGTTTTCACGCAGAAGCTTGACGTTTTCACCGGAACCAGCCGAGTTGATGGCTGACATTCCGATTTTCAGCTTTGGCTGCAGTTTGACCTTGGTGAGCGTGGAAATTGCCACTCCAACCGGATAATAGGTGCCGCCGGTACTGGCGGTTGCAAGCAGGAAGTTTTGTGGTTCTGGTGCGGCAAGGGCACTTCCCGTCAGAAAAAGTCCCGTCATACAGGCGGCTACAGCAAATCTTTTTAACAGCAGTTCTAACTTCATATCAGTCTCCAGATAGAATGAAATCTTCAGCTTCCATTTCAACAGGACAATGGAAACCCCTTTCGATTATCCTGAATCCGTGATTTTTTTGTTTTTCATTAAGCGGTAATATATTGAAAAGACAATTGAAAATATTAATATAGTCGATGTGTTGCCATATAATTCTCACGGATTCTAAATGATTTAACAGCAAAAAATATACCATGATGAATTTTTGCAGACCGAAGTGTAGAATCCGTGATCATTTTCCGGCGATACGTCCTCTTTTTGAAACAGGCCTGACTCTGAATTTTATGATTGTATTACAGAAAGTTAATAAAAAAATCTCCAGGTTGTCACAGATTCAGGAAAGCGAACAGGGGGGGTAAAATATCAGGGAGAGACAGTATCAGTCTGTGCACTGACCTGGAACCGATAGGCAGGGGCAAACCAATTCCGGGGATTGCATCGGCAATATTTTGCCGATGCGATCCCCGGTCTGTCAGGAACGGTTTAGCGTTTTGATTCAGTTATACCGTGAATTTTGTACCTGATTGGAAAACAATTTCATTAAATTAACAACATTGATTCACAGGTAGTAAAATCATATAGTTGTTGTCCCCGTGAGCCGTTACAACAATCTGGGACGGCAGGAAATACATGGCCTTTTTATCGGTGTAAATGAGTGTTGTGGCAGTTTATGGGAAAAGGTCTTATAATGAACTGCAGGGTGTTAAATAAATCGAAAAACCTTCAGCCGGACAGGGGTGGATTATGGATAAATTTCATTCCAGTAACAGAACCTATCATGATATTTCAAAGCGCTACCCGGATGTAATTGAAGCGCTGGAAAGACTCGGGACGACAATCAGGGGGCTGGGTCCTCTGGACGAAAAAACCAGCCACCTGATTCAGATTGCCGCAGCAGCAACAGGAAGGTCGGAAGGAGCCGTCCATTCTCACACCAGGCGCGCCATTAAGGCCGGCGCCACAAGAGAAGAAATATATCATACCTTGCTTCTGCTCATCTCCACCATAGGTTTTCCCCAGACCATGGCGGCTATTTCCTGGTGCAGGGATATACTGGAAGGCTCAGGAGGCGAGTAGAAGTCAGCGGATAATGATATTGTGGAGTTCATCCTTGTCGTTTTCCTTGATGGGAAAATGACTGCTTAGAATCTTGCCTATTTTTCGTACACCGTTGCAGATGGCTTCACACTTGTTGTCTTCTTTAATACCATGGGTGAGATCAGAGATTATTGCGTCCCAGGTACTCTGGTCGATTTTCTCGTTGATTCGGCAATCCCCAAGGATCCAGACTTTCTTCTCCATGACGGAGATATAGAGCAGAACGCCGTTTTCGTCTTCTGTTTTGTAGAGTTGTTCCGTATAAAAAGAAGTTATGGCTCCTTCGCTGACCTCTTCTTCCACCTGCAGCGGGTCGAGAAAAAATCTTTTCAAACTGTTTGAACGGTTGGCGAAGGGATGAATTGTGATATAAAAGATTGAAAATAGGGCCAGGAAAAACCATATGTTCTGAGACCCTATCCATATTGCCGGTCCGAGAACCATATTGGCGATGAGTGCCAGGGGCAGGGCAAAAAGTACTGTGCCGGTTATCGCGGCTGTCGGATAACTGTGGGATCTTGAAACAACCATTACTACAATTTCTCCGGAAGTTTTCAGCTCCATTTCATGGACAGTTTCAGTGATCTTCTTCTGTTCTTCTTCGCTGAGAAATTTTTGTGCCATTGTTGCCATCTCACCATCCTCCGGAGGAGCCGCCGCCGCCAAATCCGCCACCGCCACCACTGAATCCGCCGCCGCCACTGAAACCGCCAAAAGATCCCCCGGAGCCGTGGGACCAGCCACCTGAATGGCCGGAACGGGTTGAAGAGCCGGGGGTAGCTGCCAGATAACCCAGAAAACCACCTGCAGGAACAAGGGCAAGCAGATAAAGGCCCAGGCCGAAAAACAGGTAGGTGAGCAGAGGAGCCAGAATAGCGCCGATAGTCACTGCCAGACCTCTTTTTTTCTGGAACATTCTGCCCAGGTTGAAAAAGGCGAAAAGAATAAAAATTAAAAATCCTGAAAAGTCGTTGTTGCTTTTTCTGGTCCTGGATGTAAAGGCAGAGGCGTCAAATTCTCCCTTTACCGCGGCTGTTATTGCCGCAATACCATCTATGACGCCCTGGTCAAAATTGCCACTTTTGAATTTCGGGGTAATGATGTTCCTGATGATCCGTCCCGCTGTCAGGTCTGTGAGAGAACCTTCAAGTCCGTACCCCACTTCTATACGGATCTTTCTTTCTTTTTTGGCGATGAGAAGCAGAACTCCATTGTCGGCATCCTTTTGCCCCAGTTGCCATGTTTCGGCAACTTTGAGTGAATAATCCTCAAGGCTTTCCCCTTCCAGTGAGTTGACAGTAAGTACTACTATCTGGGTTGATTCCTTCTGTTCAAAATCTGCAAGAATGCTTTCAAGCTGGTTCGCTGTGGAGGGGGAGAGGAGGGAACCATTATCGATAACCCTGCCGGTCAGCGGGGGAACCGCTTTTGCCCGGACCTGCATGGGTGAAAACACCGCAGAAATGCACAATGTCAACAGCAGGATAAGGAGGTTTCTCGGGTTCAGGTTCAAATCTTCCATGTCCTAAAATTTTACCTTCGGTACGGCTTTTGCGCCTTCGTCCGCCTTGAAGTATTCCTTTCTTTCAAGATGAAGGAGAAGAGAGTTTGTCAGGCTGGCGGGAAAGACACGTATGGCCCTGTTGAACACCTCAACCGCTTTGTTGTATCTCTGGCGGGCGACATTGATTCGGTTTTCCGTCCCTTCCAGCTGGCTTTGAAGATCGAGGAAGTTCTGGTTTGCCTTCAGGTCGGGATACCGTTCCACCACAAGCATGAGCTTGGAGAGTGCGCTGGTTAACCCTCCCTGGGCAGCCTGGAGTTTCTGCATGGCGGCCGGATTACTCAGATCGTCGGTAGTGAGCTGAACAGCACCGGCTCTTGAACGGGCGTTGATCACTGCCTCCAGGGTTTCTGCCTCGTGTTTCGCGTACCCCTTGACGGTTTCTACCAGGTTGGGAATCAGATCGGCGCGACGTTGCAGGGTGGACTCAACATCGGCCCAGGCCTTGAACACGGCCTCTTCCTTGACCTGAAGAGAGTTATAACCGCATCCTGCCAGAGAAACAATAACAAAGAACAGCAGTATGGATCGGGTTAGACGAATCATAAATCCTCCTGGAAAGAAATGATTAAACTGGGACTATAACATGAAGATGAACCGAAAGTAATTATTTTTTTAACGTATCATGTTTTGTGAATCTTCGGGATTTCTAGAATGGATCGGAAGCCGTGATGCTCAATGCTTTTTTTCAGGCACGAAGGAAAAACACTAAAAAATATCTTTAAGGCACACTTCAAAGCATTTCCCTAGATTTTTTGATGAATCCGTTCAAGTTGTTTCGGGTCCGAAAATTTGAAGAGTCTCAGTTTGCGGCTTCGGGGAAATTCTCTTTTAAAAATGGATTTAAGCTTTCTGGGCAGTTCCTCTTCAGCAAACACCCATTCATTATCCTGGTAGCCTTTTTCTCTGACCGTGACTCTGCCGTTTCCTTCCTTGATTATTGCCACGGTACGGTTGCGTTTATAGGATAAAATTTCCACTCCGCCCTTTTCATTGCTGCGAAGCAGAATCCGTTTGATTTCGTGAAAAACAGTGTCGATGTTGACAAGAGCCATGGTTCTTTCCGTTCTGCTATGTCTTCCCTGCCATATTGGTTGCCGATATTCCAACTATGATCAGAAAACCTCCTGCAAGGACCACAGGCTGAATTGTTTCATCCAGCAGAAGATAGGCAAGAAGAAGAGCGAAAAAAGGTACGAGGTTGATAAAGACCGCAGTACGGCTGGGGCCGATTATTTTTATTCCCCTGTAATAGAGGGAAAAACCTATTGCTGTCCCGAAAATACCAAGATACGCGAGACTGAGCCAGTTCAAAATAGAAATGGAATAAAGAGAATCGGCCAGGTTGTCCCGTGCTGCCGGAACTGCCAGGAGCAGTGTTCCGGCTATCGAGGAATAGCAGACTGTGACGAGGGGGGAGAGTCTGGTCAGAATGGATCGACCGATGATTGAATAGAGTGCCCAGCTCAACACACAGCCAAGAAGTGCCTTTTCGCCGGGTCCAATTCCTCCATGGAAGAGCAGCTGAAGTCTGCCGTTGCTGATGACAAGCAGAGCTCCAAACAGGGAGATGAGAATGCCGCCGAACTGTCTGAAGTTTAACCGTTCATTTGTGAACAGGGCAGCCAGAAGGGTGATGGTGAGAGGGGTAAAGGCGATAATCAGGGCTGCTCTTCCGGCGCTGATATATTTCAATCCTGTGAAAAAACATATGTTGTAAGCGAAGACTCCAGTCAGGCCGAGCAGAAAAAGAATAATCCACTGTCCTTTTCGGGGGACTGGCAGTTTTTTCCCTGAGAGTTTTATTATTGCGAGTAACGAGAGGGAGGCGATGGCGAACCGGAGAAAACTGGAATTTGCCGGGGAAAGATCAGTCGCCAGCATACGACCGGCAATAAAAGTTCCACCCCAGAAAAGGGTTGTGAGTATCAGGGAGGAAAAGGTCAGGATTTTCATTGTTTTTTGTAATCGGGCCATAGAGTCCGGCCATGCCGGTTTATCCCACTATATACAGAACTCAGCTGGATAAAGCAGGTATATCTCCAATTCGGCTGAGTTTCATGGGTAGTCAGAATTTTTTATGCAGAAAAAGTTCGATAAGATGTCTGGCAATACTTATTCTGGCCGGCAGAGGCGGAAGGTTATCCCTGGAAAACCAGGCGGCATCTTCAATCTCCCTGTCGTCCATCTGGATTGTTCCTCCTTTGTAACTACTGGAAAAAGCGGCCATTATAGAATGGGGAAAGGGCCATGGCTGGCTTCCCTCGTAATGAATATTGCAGATGTCCAGGCTGACCTCCTCCCTGACTTCCCTTGCGACCGCTTCTTCAAATGTTTCCCCCGGCTCAACGAATCCCGCCAGGGTTGAATACATACCTTCGGGAAAATGCGGTGATCGTGCCAGGAGGATCCTGTCTCCATCGATGACGGACATGATGACAGCCGGCGACAGACGGGGGAAGCTGGTAAAACTGCAGGAAGGGCAGATTTTGGCAAGTTCCCTGCGACGCACACGCATTCGTGTGCCGCATTGTCCACAGAAGACATGGTTTGTATACCAGTGGAGTATCTGTATCGCCCGGCCGGCCAGGGCATAGAGCTCATCATCAATTTTTCCGTAAAGAGGGCGCAGACCGGCAAAATCGTAGGATTCGTTCTTTGGGATCTCCTCCAGGTCAGCAATATAGACCCCGGTATTTGCGTATGAGCCGATATACTGTGCGAACCGTGTTTTGAGTCCCAGCAGCCGGGGGGCGATTTTACAGATTTGCACACAGTTTTCTGTTTTTATTGTCAGAAATTTTTTTCGGTGAAAACTGAACCAGATTTCATCCGTTACCGGGCTGGAGTCGGGTGATGAACTCGAAAAAAATGGCTGTGGCAGGGAAAAAGGAGAAGACATATGCCGTACTCAGAATGAGGAAAAGATAACCGTATGATCAGTCTACTGAACAGTTCCGGGGGGAAATGTCAAGTCACAGGGAGAAATTTTTTGTTGGACAAAGGGATAAAATATCAGGATAATAAAGATATTAGAAGATTATTCCGGCATTGTCCGCCAAATGACTGCCGTAATCGGGTTTAAGGTTCTGTAATGGAGAAAGAGAGTGAAAATTTTAATTGCGGAAGATGAATTTACAACAAGAATGCTTGTTCAGGTCAGCCTTGAGAACTGGGGATATCGAGTGGAGAGTGTTGTGGACGGCAATCAGGCATGGGAAATCCTCCAGCGAAGAGAAGCTCCGCATATCGCCATACTTGACTGGGAAATGCCTGAACTGGACGGGGTCGAAGTTTGCCGGATGGTCAAGGAGATGGAAAGAGAGAATCCTCCTTATATCATTCTGCTTACAGCCAGAGACAGTAAAAAGGATATTGTGGACGGATTTGATGCGGGCGCGGACGACTATATGACCAAACCTTTTGATGACAATGAATTGAGGGCCCGTGTACGTGTCGCAGAGAGACTGGTCCGTACACAGACGTCTCTTACTGAAACGGTTGCTGAACTGAAAGAGGTACTCAATCAGCTTGAAATGATTCAGGGCGGAATGACTGTGTGCCCATCATGTCATAAGATTTTCAACAATGATGATGACTGCTGGTATTCAATTGAAGAAACAGTAATCCGGCAGAATGACCTGCACTTTATTCATACCGTCTGCCCTGACTGCAGCGGGAAGTGAGTGGAAACTTTCCCACTCTTTTCTGCCTGGGTCAGGATTTCTTTGATTTTATCACCAGCCGGTCACGGTTGCAGGATGGTGGTCAGACTGTGGTTTCGTTCACCCAGAAATCATGCAGATTGCAGAAACTCGTGGCATATATTTTCCCAGAATAACCGGTCGGCAGCGTATATTCGGAAACAGCTTCAGGTGTATCAGGATGAAAGGTCGTGCTGCCGATGACAGAGCCGTCAGCCAGTACCAGTGTATGTCTGACAATGTAATGCTGTTCACTCATGGGGTGTCTGGTTTTGATAGTAATTTTTCCCTGGTTGTTGGAAATTACCGGTAGATGTGATCCAACTTTTTTCTCCCATTTGCCGGGATTGTTTTCGGTGTAGATGATACCGGAATATTTATTCTCCGAAGCTCTCAAGGGAACAGCCTGTCCCAGGGCAAGGAGAGAAGCTGCAACTGCAGATGTTTTTAAAAAAGTTCTTCTGTTTTCCATGGGCCACCTCTTTATGGGAATGATTGCTGTTCTTGTAACGATAGGTGACAGTATTGAAAAGTCAAGGGGATGAGAATGAAGCGACAGGATAAAAAATGTCTTTGAGAGCAAAAGTGGCGGTCTATCTCTGCACGGTTTTTATGGTGTCGTCACTGGTGATTCTGGCTGTAAACCTGTTTATCCTGTTTCCCAGCCTGGGGAGAATTGAACGTCGTCATGCCAGGCAGAACATGGATCGCATAAAAAATGCCGTAAAGAAAGAGCTGAAGTATCTTGATTCCCTCTGCCATGACTGGTCCGCCTGGAATGAAACTTATGATTTTGCTGCATCCCCGACGAGTGAGTATAGAAAAAACAACCTTGGATATCACACATATTCCAATAACAGGTTGAATCTGATTGCTATCGTTAACAGACAGGGCAGGATAATCTACAGTCAGGTGTGGGATCTGAATTCCAGAAAGCGGCTTGATTCCGGAGAATTCACTGAAAACAGAATTATCAGAGAACACCCGCTGGTCAATTTCGCACGACAGGGTGCGTTGTCGGAGTGGAAGGTCAGTGGCATTTACATGGGAGAAACGGGACCGGTTTTTATCAGTTCCAGACCTGTATTGACCAGTGATAATCGTGGCCCCAGGCAGGGGACTCTGATCTTCGGGCGTTTTTTTGATGCATTTTTTATTCGGGATCTTGTTAACCAGACCCTGGTGGATTTTACCCTGATCAATATCACCGCAGAAAAAACAAGTCCTCCAGTTCGGTCCATTCTGCAGAAGTTGTCTTCTAAAACTCCTTATTATTTTCAGAAAAAAAATAAAGATACACTGTTCGGCTATTCTCTGCTGCGTGATATTGAAGGGAAAAAGGCACTGCTTGTGAAAGCGTCAATTTCCCGTGAAATTACAGCCAGGGGTGCCGCCGCCCTGAGGCTGTCTCTGGTTCTTACTTTTCTCTCTGCCGTGGTCTCTCTTCTGGCGCTGGTCTGGATTCTGAACAAAAACATTGCTGGTCCGCTGAGCAGGCTGACGGATCATGTTCTGGCTGCGGGGGAAAACAGTACCCGTTTTCTGAATCCGATACCTGACAGACATGATGAAATAGGAGCCCTGGCGGCTGAGTTTGAACGAATAGTCCTTATGCTGGAACACCGTGCGGAGGAATTGCTTGAAGCAAATGAAAAGCTCAGGCGTGATATAATCATTCGCCGGGAGACAGAAAAGAAACTCAGGGAAAGCGAGGAGCGCTTTCGTATTCTCCATGATGCCTCTTTTGGCGGTATCGGGATCCATGATGGCGGGATAATCCTGGATGCAAACAGGATGCTTGCCGAGATGACAGGGTATGAATTTGATGAACTGCTGGGGATGGACGGTCTGCAGCTTATTGCTCCCCGATGGCGGGATATGGTGAGGGAGAAGATACGAGCAGGTGATGAAAATCCTTATGATGTTGAGGGATTGAAAAAGGACGGGACTGTTTTCCCACTGGAAGTGCAGGGGAAGGCCATTCCTTATTATGGAAGAACGGTTCGGATAACTGAATCGCGGGATATTACACTGCGAAAAAAAGTGGAGGAGGAACTGAAGAGAGTTCACAGGGAATTGACGGCCATTTTTGAAAACGGTGCTGTGGGGATAATGTTTCTCAGGGGCGGTCGCCACCTTGTTCGTGCAAACAGAAGGGCCCTTGAACTGCTCGGATATGATTCCATGGAAGAGGTGAAAGGACTGTCAATGAAGAAAATACATGTCTCGGAAGAAAGATATGATGAGTTTGGCAGAAACTATTATAATTCTCTTCTCAGCGGAGAAATGATTCAGGTTGAATACCAATTGAAACGTCGGGATGGTACTGTTTTCTGGGCAAATCTGTCTGGAAAGGCCATCGATTCAAAGATGCCGCCGGATCTGAGTAAGGGCGTGGTATGGATGTTTGATGATATAACTGAAAAGAAGAAAAATGAAGAAAAGCTGAAAGAGCTCGCGATTAAAGATCCCCTGACCGGTATTTTCAACAGAAGATATTTTATGGAACAGGGGAAAGTTGAATTCGAACGGCAACGTCGCTACGGCCAGGGATTATCAATGATTATGATCGATATTGACCGGTTTAAATCCGTTAATGATCGATATGGTCACGATGTTGGAGACATGGTTCTGACAAGGTTTACAAAACTTGGTTCTGCAATTGTCAGAGAATCGGATATTTTTGCCCGTATCGGTGGTGAAGAGTTTGCCGTTCTTCTTCCTGCAACCGCACTTGCTGATGCCTGTGTTATTGCCGAGAGACTGAGAAAATCCCAGGAGAAAGAACGGATTGTGACCGATGATGAAGGGTTGGCTGTTACTTTGAGCTGCGGTGTCTTTGAATGTGAAAAAGATGTGGAAAGTTTTGAAAATATGGTAAAAATGTGTGATATTGCTCTTTACAGAGCAAAGGAGGAAGGGCGAAACCGGGTTGTCTGCACGGGTTCATGGGTGAAAGATTGAGTATTATGAAAATAAGGTGTTTTTCAGAAGGAGATGGGGCACAGGTCCTTTCTCTCTGGCGGGCGTGTGGTCTTGTTGCTCCCCAGAACGATCCTGTCAAGGATATTGAGCGGAAAATAAGAAGAGACAGAGAAAATTTCCTGGTGGGGGAATTGTCCGACCTCCTTATTGCTACCTGTATGGTTGGTTATGACGGACACAGGGGGTGGATCAATTACCTGGCAGTATCTCCAGCGTTCCGTCGCCGGGGTTATGGTGCGGAAATGATGTCACGGGCGGAGGTGTTGCTCAGAGAGCAGGGTTGTCCTAAGATTAATCTGCAGGTCAGGGCTGTCAATTCGGCTGTAATCCGGTTTTACAGGTCGATTGGTTTTGGCGTAGATGAGGTGGTAAGTCTGGGAAAGAGGCTGGAGAGTGATCAGAATTCCTGACGGTACCCGGGGAATGAAAAATGGTTCGAAAAAAGAAAAAAATGTTCGCGGCAGCTGACGGAACTGCGCTTGATGTTTTAATCTCTTCTCCCGGAACTGTTTCCAGAGGTGTTATCCTGATCTATCCTTGTATTGGCGGGACTACGAGAATGTATATGATCCCCCATGAAGAACTGACCGCCCGTGGTTATACTGTTGTGGAATTTCATCCCCGGGCCCATGGCAGGTCAGAAGGGCAGATGTCCATGGCCCGTTCACTGAAAGATCTTTACTATCTGCTCTTTTCCACCGGGTTAAGTGAATACCCGATAACTGCGGTTGCTCACAGTGCAGGTTGCAATGCACTGCTCCAGATAAATCTTTCGGCATTACATTTTGAGAGGGTGTTTTTTGTTCAGCCGGTATTCAGTTTTGCTGAATCAATGGAGTACATGTATAAAACAGGAACGGACAGAGAATTTCTGGATGCCGTTTCCCGATGGACATCAGACAGGGAGAAGCTGGAACGTTATCTTTGTTCGGAGAGGTGGCTTGAACCTGCTGTCTGGCACAGAGAGAGGTTGCGGCAAAAAATAAATGCAATTTCAGTGAATTTTCGACTGGGAGATTTCCTGGAGGATTTTTATATTCCTGGATTTGAGACCATTAATCACATTTACAGCATACGGGACAGACTGATTTTTTATCTGTCAACGACAGATCGATGGTACCCTGTTTCCACCACCAGGCGGGCGGCAGAGACATTCACTATTCCAGTCGTCTTTATGGAACAATCGGAAGATCACTTTCTTCAGGGATGCTGGGATGATATCTGGAATGATATTCTTAAGAGAATATAATGGATGTAACTAGTGTCCCGTCAACACTGCTCTGACGTATCTTGCTTGTCATTTTTCGCGCCATCCCGCCTGCGGCTTATGTTACATAGCTCAACTATGCGCTCAAAGCCGCAGACAGAATGGCACAAAAAATTACAGCGCAATATTACGTCATTTCATTGTTGACGTGACACTAGTCTTTTTTGATCATATTAAAAAGAATATTGGTCCCCGCATCCAGTACCGCTTTAACTCCTGCGACTTTCCCGATAGCTGCCATTCTTTCCATACAGGTGACCGCAACGAGATAGAGCAACTCACTGTTGCTTTCATTTTTTATATAATAAAGAATCTGTTTTTCCGACATTTGTCATCTCCTGTTAATAGGCAAAATATCCGGTGCTGAAAAGATCCGTAAAACAAGTTATAAGTTGTAACAGTATACCAACCGGCGCAAAAGATGCATTATGTTCTTCCCGGGTAACTACTCACAGGGGTAGCAATTATATGATTTTATTACATCTGAACTGTAATTGCTCACAGGTGCCGCAGATTTTTGCAGGCTCTTTTGTTCGCTTTTACCTACCTATGCGGACAAAAGAGACCGTGAAAAGCTGGGGTGCCTGTGAGTAATTACCTTCCCGCTACAAAGAAACAAGGGAGAAAGCAGACAATGAAAGAGGAATATAACTATACCTTGACGGTTCCGCTCAAGGACACCGGAAAAGCACTTGCACTTCTTGAGGAGGCAAGGAAAAACAATCCGAAAATG
>NZ_JBPLBA010000135.1:0-5551 GCF_054039375.1 Desulfomarina sp.
TCAGGCGAATGGCATTATCAAAACAGAAGATGGTATGGAAATCGATTTTTCAGTGTCACTTTCGATGAATCGTGAGTTTTACAGCGAGCGGAACATCCAGGTTCGGGCTGGAGATGCCCTGAAGGATCCGCTGGTGATCAATTTTTCAGGAACCGGCAGTCAGCTTGGTCAGCGAAATTTTCATTTTGATATTGATGCCGATGGGACCAGGGAGCAGATTGCCTTCGTCGATCCGGGGAGTGGCTTTCTGGCCCTGGATAAAAATGGAAACGGGGAAATTGATGATGGAAGCGAGTTGTTTGGAGCGCGAACCGGCAACGGGTTTCAGGAGTTGGCCCTCTATGATACGGATGGTAATAACTGGATTGATGAAAACGATGCCATTTATGATAAGCTTCGTATCTGGAGTCGAGGCCCCGATGGAAAAACCAGCCTTGTTGCCCTGGGAAAGGCTGGAGTCGGGGCCATATATCTGGGCAGTATTGCCGATCCGTTTTCTATAAAGGACAGAGAAAATCAACTCCTTGGACAGGTTCGCTCCAGTGGTATTGCCTTGATGGAAAGTGGCCGTGCCGTTACCATGCAGCAGGTAGACCTGGTTGCCTGAAATTTCTGAGGCAGTTGTTTTTCTTATTAACCCTGTGATTCGTCTTCCAGGGTAATGATGACATCGGCGACAGTTGTTCCTTTTCCTTCGGCGTGAACAAAGAGTGGATTGATATCCAGTTCTTTGATAACCGGGTGATGGGTTACCAGGGTTCTGAGCGATACCAGGTGTTTCTCCAGCATTTCAATGTCTGCCGGTGGCTGGCCCCTGAAACCGGTGAGGATCGGGTATCCCTTGATGCGTTTGATCATGCGACGGGCGACATTGCGGCCAAGGGGAGCAAGGCTGAACACCACATCCTTGTAGATTTCAACAAAGATTCCTCCCAGGCCGAACATGACGGCGTGCCCGAACATGGGCGCCTTGCTGACACCAAGGATCACTTCGGTACCGGATGGGGCCATCTGCTGGACCAGGACACCGTCAAGATCGGCAGATGGATCGTAGGCGGCCGCGTTCTCCATGATTTCGGTAAAGGCTTCCCTGACTTCATCTGCGTTTTCCAGACCCACTTTTACCCCGTTTGCCTCTGATTTATGCAGGATCTGTCCGGAGACGATTTTCATGACTACCGGAAAACCGATTGTTTTCGCAAGTTCAGCCGCTTCATTACTATCTCTTGCCAGTTCCATCTTCAGGGTATTAAACCCATAACATTGCAGGAGCCTGCTGCCGTCAAGTTCACCCAGGATGTACTGCCCTTTTTCCAGGCAGGAACTGATGATTTCTTCAGCTTTTCTGCTGTCATACTGTATGTCATACTGGGGCAGGGTCCTTCTGGAGAGCCATTTTGTTCCCTGGTAGAGCGCACCCATGGCCCTGGCGGCGCTTTCCGGAAAGTGGTAGACCGGCAGATGATTTTTCTGCAGCAGTTTGACCCCGTCCGAGACATCAACGATCCCCATGAAGCAGCATATAATCGGTTTGACCGAGTTTCTGGCGATACTGACAATGGCCTCGGCTGTACCCACGGCGTCGGTCATGGACTGGGGGGTCAGGATGAGCAGGACCCCGTCTACACCGGGATCGCTCAACACGGTGGCCAGGGTGTTTTCATACCTGTCCCTTGCGGCGTCGCCGATCACGTCCACCGGGTTGTGAAAATTGGCGGTGGGCGGCAGGTAGCGGTGCAGTTCTCTGATGGTTTCATCGGTGAACCGTGCCAGTTTCAGGCCTGAGTTTTCACTCATGTCGGTTGCGATAATTCCGGGCCCGCCCGCGTTGGTGACGATGGCTATTTTATCACCACGAAGTGCCTTTTTCGATGCAAATACCTGGGCATAATCAAAGAGCTCGTTCACCGTCTGGCAGCGGATGATTCCCGCCTGGGCGAGAATGGCGTCATAAATGGCGTCGGGCCCTGCAAGGGACCCGGTATGGGAGGCTGCCGCCAGCGCGCCGGCGTCCGAAGTTCCTGATTTGATGGCGAGGACATGGGTCGGGTTGGTGCCGGAGGTGATTTCACGGACTTCACGGATAAATTCTTCCGGGTCTCTGGACAGTTCTTCCATGTAGATCATGACTACATCGGTATCCGGATCTTTATGGTAATACCGGAGGAGATCAAGTTCGTCCACATCGGCTTTGTTGCCGATAGAGATAAACTTTGAAAACCCGAATCCTTTGTCGGCTGCAAAGTCAAGTACGGCCGTACAGAGCGCGCCGCTCTGGGAGATAAAGGAGATATTCCCGGATTCCGGCATTCTGTTAGAAAAGCTGGCATTCAAGGAGACTTCGGCCGACGGGTTGATGACCCCGAGGCAGTTGGGGCCGACAACCCTGATATTGGCCTCTCGGCACATCTGATGGATTTTCTGTTCAATAATAAGACCCTCCCCGCCTACTTCCTTAAAACCCGCGGAGACAATGACAACACCTTTGATACCCCTGGCAATACAGTCTTTCACGGCCTGCAGGGCGAGTTTTGGGGGAAGGATGATCATGGCCAGGTCTATGGGATCGGGGATGTTGGCAATCGATGTGTAACATTTAACGCTGAGAATCGATTTGGCCTTCGGGTTGACGGGGTAAAGGGTTCCCCTGTATCCACCGAAGAGGATATTGGCGAAAATATCGTGGCCGACCTTGCCTTTCTTTGTTGAAGCGCCGATTACCGCAACCGATTCCGGTGCGAAGATGGCATCAAGCTTGTCCATTGATTCTCCTTTTCTGCTTAATTTGGGTGTTGGTATCCTTAAAGAGTACCTTTCAGTATTATTAATCCAATTACGGGCAAAACTCAGCCTGAGATTTGTGAGCCTGGAAAGGTACCTGTTTTGTCAGGCGTATTTTAAAAATCTGGACTGATGTTTTTTTGTAACTACTCACAGGGGTAGCAATTATATGGTTTTTGACCGCAGTCAGGCCAGGTTTCATGGGTAAACAGGATTATTAATGATACGCCAGGAGTCATTCATTTCAAGAAAATCTTTGCAATTTCAGGAGAATTGTTTGGCCTGGCAGGCCGGTTTCATGGTAAAAACAGTTTTTGCGGGGATGAATCCGCATAAAACCCGAACCTCTACCTATGATGAACCTGGATTATTCCAAACTGAAAATATCGTTATTCTTCCTTCTGGCAACAATTGCCTTCGGTACTGTCGGTTATGTAATGGTTGAGGATATGCCGTTTTTCGAGGCATTCTACATGACCCTTATCACCATCAGCACTGTCGGTTTTTCAGAGGTGAGACCTCTTTCTGTCATGGGCAGGGGAATCACTATTGTTATTATAGTTTGTGGAATCAGCCTGCTTACCTATACCCTTGGCCAGGTTGCCAGGATCTTTGTTGAAGGTGAACTGCGAAAAATTCTGGGGAGAAGAAAATTGGAAAAGCAGATTGCGGCATTAAAGGATCACTATATTGTCTGCGGATATGGCAGGATCGGTTCTATTATCGTTCAGGAACTGAAACTGGCTGGAATACCCCTTGTCGTCATCGAACAGAATCCGGAGCAGATAGAGGTGCTTGAGGCGGAGGATATCCTTTATCTGAATCTGGACGCCACATCCGATGAGGCCCTTGTTGAAGCCGGTCTTGACAAGGCCAGGGGTCTGGTCACAGCAGTCAGCTCTGATGCCGATAATGTCTTTATTGCTCTGTCGGCAAAGGGCATGCGTTCTGATATCTTTATTCTTGCCAGGGCATCCGATGTCAGTAATGAGAACAAGCTTCTGCGGGCCGGGGCCTCCAGAGTGGTCTGTCCTTATCAGATTGGCGGAGAAAGGATGGCCGGGATTCTTCAGAAACCTACAGTCATAGATTTTCTTGATCAGACCCTGATGAACAACGAACTCGGGTTAAAAATGGAGGAGGCTGTTGTTGCCCGGAATTCGTCCATTGCCGGAAAGACGGTACTGAACAGCAAGCTCAGGCAGGATTTCGGGGTGATCATCGTGGCCATAAAAAAGCTGTCCGGTGAGATGATATTTAATCCCGGTCCGGACGAACAGTTTGATTCCGGTGATGTTATCGTTGTGATCGGCAAGAGGGAGGAAGTGAGGAGAATGGCCAGAGCTATCGGATAGATACGGAAATTGTTATACATACTAAAAATTATTTTATAGTTTGGAGGGGTTATGTGGAAAAAAATTGAAGCGGCACCGGCTGATTCCATTCTCGGGTTGACGGATGCTTTTAAAAAGGACGGAAATCCGGAAAAAGTGAATCTGGGAGTCGGCGTCTATAAAGATGACGAAGGAAATACACCTGTACTTTCCTGTGTTAAAGAGGCTGAAAAAATATTGCTGGCATCTGAAAAAACGAAAAGTTATCTGCCGATTCCCGGTGATCCGGGATATGGAAAGAATGTGCAGAAGCTTCTTTTTGGCGAGGAAAGTGAAGTGATAACTTCCGGCCGTGCGGTGACAGCCCATGCCCCTGGCGGAACCGGAGCTCTACGTGTTGGCGGGGATCTCCTGAAAAAGTTTTATCCGGATGCGAAAGTGTGGTTGAGTTCTCCCACCTGGGCCAATCATAATGCGGTTTTTTCTGCCGCCGGTTTCGGGCTCGAGCAATACGCGTATTATGATGCGGAAAACAGACAACTGGACTTTGAGGCAATGACAGCCAGCCTGGAAAATATTCCCGGCGGGGATATTGTTCTTCTGCACACCTGCTGTCACAACCCGAGTGGAGTGGATCCTGACCGGGAACAATGGCGCCGGATTGCGGCAATAAGCAGCGACAAGGGCTGGATACCGTTTCTTGATTTTGCCTACCAGGGGTTCGGGGAGAGTGTTGAAGGTGATCGCTTTGCGGTTGAACAGTTTGCAGCCCTGGGACGGGACTTTTTTATTGCCAGTTCGTTTTCCAAGAATTTCGGCCTGTACAATGAGCGAACAGGTGCTCTGACCCTGGTCTGTCCAACGCGGGAAGAGGCGGGTGTCGCTCTCAGTCATTTGAAAACAACTATCCGCGTTATTTACTCAAACCCTCCTGCCCATGGAGGGCTTGTGGCCGCAACAATTCTTGATCGCCCTGAACTCTACTCCCTGTGGATTGAGGAGCTTGGTGGTATGAGGGAACGGATCAAAGCCATGCGTAAAGCCCTGGTCGAGGGGCTGGAGGCAAGAGGAGTCCAGGGGGATTTTTCCTATATTACCCGTCAGCGGGGTATGTTTTCCTTCAGCGGGTTATCATCGGATGTGGTGGACTGGTTGAGAAAAAACAGGAGTATCTATGTTGTCGGCGGTGGACGAATTAATCTGGCCGGCCTGACCTCAAAGAATATTGGATATGTTTGTGATGCCATAGCTGAGGCTCTGGAGCAGTAGGCGAGTCCTTTCTGGAATCAAGATATTTATTCCGGAATTGAGGATAATGTCCGCATTTCAGAACTTATCGAGGCTGGTTTTCAGGTTCTTGTAAAAACGTTATTTGTTTGTAAGGGGTTATACCAAAAGAGATTTGTTTAAAAAAACAAACTGGACTGGTTTTTGCA
>NZ_JBPLBA010000136.1:0-10220 GCF_054039375.1 Desulfomarina sp.
AATATGTGATTTTATAACCTCTGAACTGTAATTGCTCACAGGTGCCGCAGATTTTTGCAGGCTCTTTTGTTCGCTATAGCCTACTATGCGGACAAAAGAGACCGTGAAAAGCTGGGGTACCTGTGAGTAATTATGATATATCAACCAAACCGACCGGTTATGTAATCTTCAGTTAACCGGTGACCCGGGTTGGTGAAAATCTGTTCCGTTTGTCCCACTTCCACCAGGTCTCCGAGGTGAAAATAGGCGGTCCGCTGGGAAACCCGGGCCGCCTGCTGCATTGAATGGGTGACGATCACGATTGAGAACTGGGTACGCAGTTCGGCGATCAGTTCTTCCACTTTGGCCGTGGCGATGGGGTCAAGGGCGGAACAGGGTTCATCCATCAGGATCACTTCGGGACTGACTGCAATGGCCCTGGCGATGCAGAGTCGCTGTTGCTGGCCGCCGGACAGCCCCGTCCCCGGATCATGGAGCCTGTCCCTGACCTCTTCCCATAATCCCGCCTTTATCAGTGAATCTTCCACTATCGTATCAAGTTCTTCTCTGGTTCTGGTCAGGCCATGTATCTTCGGGCCGTAGGCGACATTGTCATAGATTGATTTAGGAAAAGGGTTTGGCTTTTGAAAAACCATACCGACCCGGGCTCTTAAGGGGACAATGTCCACTGAAGGATGGTAGATATCTTCTCCATCAAGGTGGATTTCACCCCTGACCCGACAAATCGGGATAGTATCATTCATACGGTTGAGACAGCGGAGAAAAGTGGACTTTCCGCAGCCTGAGGGGCCTATCATGGCAAGGACCTCTTCTCTTCCCACATCAATGGAAACATTATTGATGGCCCGTTTTTCACCGTAAAAGACCTCCACATTCCTGCAGATCATTCGAGGATTATCAACAAAAGGTGTGCCGATTGTCCGGCTGCCTGCTGATTTTTCCCTGTTCAGTTCATTGGAAACAGTGGTTTCAGGGTGAGTGAAAGCTGTTTTTTCGAGTTCCGCTGTCAGTTCCATTTTCCGCTCCCATGCATAAATTTTGGTATCAGCTTAGGCGGTGAATCATAATTACAATTCAAGGCTAATAAAATCATAGAGTTACCACCTCAGAGTTTGTTTTTTCCCGGAAAACTGATAACCACCAGGGAATGGAGGGAAGAATGAACAGGGCGGGGCCTGAACCTGATGGCTATCAGTGGAGGGCTTACATCTCTATGGTTTTGAGAGTGGCAGCATTAGCCCGATATTTGTCTCTTTCCGCATCAGGCATGGGAATCATACCCTTGTCGGCCAGATAGCCTTCCGGACCCCAGGCCTTTTCACTGGTGAATTCGGCCAGGTATTCCCGGATACCGGGGATAACGTCCACATGGGCCTTTTTCACATAGAAGAACAGGGGACGGGAAATGGGATATTTCCCGTCGGCAATGGCTTCAAAAGTCGGTTCCTGTCCCTCAATTGTGGAACCCTGGATTAAATCGCTGTTCTGGTCCAGATAGGAAAAACCGAAGATACCCACGGCGGCAGGGTTGCTCTGCAGTTTCTGGACAATCAGATTGTCGTTTTCTCCCGCTTCAATATAGGCGCCGTCCTCCCGGATGGTATGGCAGAGTTTTTTATACTTTTTTTTATCCTTTTTTTTCATGGTCCTGATAAAATCAAAAGTCTTGCCGCCGCCCTCCATGGCCAGTTCAACAAAGGCGTCACGGGTACCGGATGTGGGAGGAGGCCCGAGCACCTCGATGGTGATGGCCGGAAGATCAGGATTGACATCCTGCCAGGTTTTATACGGGTTGGCGATGAGTTTTCCGGATCCGGCCGGGTCGGGAACATTTTTAGCCAGGGCCAGAAAGATATCCCTGCGTGTCAGTTTGAGGGGCGCTGCCTGTCTGCTGTTGGCCAGGACAATGCCGTCGTAACCGATTTTGATTTCCACGATGTCCTTTACACCGTTGCTGGCACATTTCTTAAGTTCTGATGATTTCACGGCCCTGGAGGCGTTGGTGATATCGGGGTAATTTACTCCGACACCGGAGCAGAACAGTTTGAAACCGCCACCGGAACCGGTGGACTCAATTTTCGGGGTTTTAAAGCGGGTTGTTTTACCGAATTTTTCAGCAACAACCGTGGCGAACGGGTAAACTGTTGATGATCCCACAATGGAGATGGTGTCCCGGGCCTGGGCAGGGCCATTGGCCAGAAAGAGTGACATGGCTCCTGCCAGGAAGAGGGTTTTTTTTACAAGTTTCATTGTTACTTTCTCCTTTTTTCTAATTTTTTATTAAAAAATGTTACCAGGTGATCTCGAATTTTTTACGCAGGTAGACAGCCAGCGCGTTCATCGAAATCAGAAAAGCCAGAAGAACCATGATGGCCGCCGAGGTTTTCTCGGTAAAGGCCCGTTCCGGGCTGTCCGCCCAGAGATAAATCTGTACGGGCAGTACGGTGGCTGCATCGGTGATCGAACCGGGAATATCGACGATAAAGGCCACCATGCCGATCATCAGTAATGGTGCTGTTTCCCCAAGGGCCTGGGCCATGCCGATTATTGTCCCGGTCAGCATGCCGGGGAGGGCCAGGGGGAGGACGTGATGAGTTATGGTCTGCAGTTTTGAGGCCCCTACTCCGAAAGCGGCTTCCCTGATGGATGGTGGAACCGATTTCAGGGAGGCTCTTCCCGCGATAATGATGGTGGGCAGTGTCATGAGAGTAAGAACGAGGCCCCCGACAAGCGGAGTTGAACGGGGCAGACCCCAGAAGTTTATAAAAATGGCCAGGCCGAGAAGGCCGAAGATGATGGATGGTACAGCCGCGAGATTATTAATATTAACTTCGATGAGATCCGTCCACCTGTTCCGTGGAGCATATTCCTCCAGATAGACTGCCGTTGCCGTGCCGATGGGGAAGGAAAGGGCAAGGGTAATAAGCAGGGTATAGAAAGAACCTTTTATTGCTCCCAGTATCCCGGCTAGCTCAGGTTCCCTGGAATCACCGGTCGTAAAAAATGTGGAATTGAATTCTTTCCTTATCCGTTTGCCTTCCTGCAGCATGAGCAGCCACTTCAGTTGAAGATCGCTGATCCGTGCATTACTTATTGTTTTTTCTCCATCGCCACTGACACCCGGCAGACCGCTTTTCATCAGCATATCCACATCATCATCCGCCGGAACCCATACGGTTTTTATGGTGCCGATCAGTTTCGGGTTATCATGAACCATTTGCCGAAGTCTGTAGGAAGCCGCCGGGCTGACAAGATGATAGAGGGCTCTCCTGTCCTTTCTCGTTTTCACCATTGGAAACATTTTTCGTAAAGAATATTTGACTATTCCGGGATAATCGGCTCTGGCAAGATTTTCATTCCTGAAGAAGTTCTGGTCAAAGTGGATGTCAATGGCAATCCGTGTCTGTTCAAATGCGGTGTACCCTTTGGAAAATATGGAGATAAATAGAAAGAGGACAAAGGCAATACTCATGATAACGGCCCAGAGACCCAGCAGACGAAAACTTCTTTCCCGCCTGTAGCGTCCGGCAAGCCCCTGCCGGATTATGGAGAAATTGTATTCGGCACTGTTTTGTCCAATTCTTGTATTGTTTTTCTTATTCATAATGTTCCCGGTATTTTCGAACCACCCGCAGGGCGATGACGTTGAGGCATAAGGTAAAGAGAAAGAGGAGAAGCCCGAGGGCGAAGGCCGCCAGGGTTTTTGGACTGTCAAATTCCTGATCACCCACCAGCAGGGTGACAATCTGGACGGTGACTGTGGTTACGGCCTGCAGAGGGTTGCAGGTAAGGTTTGCCGACAGACCGGCCGCCATGACAACTATCATCGTTTCACCGATTGCCCTGGAAACGGCAAGAAGAATAGAGCCGACAATACCGGGCAGCGCTGCCGGGATGATCACGTGTCTTATGGTCTCAAAATGAGTGGCTCCCAGAGCGAAAGAGCCGTCCCGCAGGGACTGGGGGACCGCGTGGATAACATCGTCCGAGAGGGAGGAAACGAAGGGGATGATCATGATTCCCATGACCAGTCCCGCGGCCAGGGCGCTTTCCGAGGAGACCGGCAGATGGAAAAATGTTCCCGTATCACGAATCATTGGGGCAACGGTAAGGGCCGCGAAAAAACCGTAGACCACCGTGGGAATTCCAGCAAGGATCTCAAGGATCGGCTTTGCCAGGGTGCGCAGGCGTTTTCCAGCATATTCCGACAGGTATATGGCGGACAGGAGTCCCAGGGGAATCGCCACCGCCATGGCAATGGAGGCGATAAGCAGGGTTCCAGCCATCAGGGGGATGACACCGAAGGCGCCGGATGATCCGGCCTGGTCTGCGCGGATTGCCATTTGAGGACTCCATTTCAGGCCGAAGAGAAAATCGGTCAATGGAATAATCCTGAAAAAATGGATAGACTCAAAAAGAACCGAAAGAACAATCCCCAAGGTGGTCAGTATTGCCACTCCGGAGCAGCAGATTAAAAATATCCTGACAATAAATTCAACCCGGTTTCGTGCCCGGAGTCCACCGTGGATGGATTTCAGGGTGAATACAAGGGAAAGAAAGGAGAGCAGAAGGAGTGACAGAGATAAAATGGTTCTGCCAGTGGCCTTCACTGTCATATAGTGTCTGGCCGCACCACCAATGACCGGATCAGCGATCCTGGCGGTGAAAGCCCCGGAGGCAATATTTTTTATATCGTTGATCACCAGGGATAATTCACTGGCGGGCAGTTGGAGAAGCGTTTCCGGTAATGTTTTATTTATCAGTGTGATGACAATTTTATCTTCCAGGAAGATCCAGAGGAAATAGAGGAGCAGAGAGGGAAGAATTGCGCAGATCATCGAATAGACGCCGTAATGGGTGGGGAGGGAATGGAGGGTACTGCCCCCTGCAGCCAGCTTTTTCGCTCTGGCCGCTGCACAGAAATAGGCGGCTGCGGCCAGGAACGTGAGGAACGGAAGTATGGAGTGATAGAGTGTTGACATTTTTGCGGTTGTTTCTGTTCGGAAGTTCCTACGGAAAGCGGGTTATGGTGCCTTCGACAAAATAGATCACCTCTTCGGCGATATTGACGGCCCTGTCACTGATCCGCTCCAGGTGACGGGCCAGCAGGTAGGTGTTTATATGGTAACCGGGATGTTCAGGATCCCGGCGGATCCGTTCCTTGATATCTTCGTAACAGCGGTTGCGGAGCTGGTCCACCGCGTCATCGGCAAGAAAGATCTCTCCGGCCGTTTTGGCATCCCGTCTGATCAAGGAGTCGATACTCTTTTTCAGCATGTCCAGAACACGGCTGCTCATTTCCGAGAAATCGTAGCTGACTGCCTCAGGGTGACGAAATTTGCCGATATTCTGGACCCGCATGCCAATACTCACGGCAATATCAGCGATCCGTTCCATTTCGTTATTGATCTTGATCACCGCGATCAGGAATCGCAAATCCCTGGCCACGGGCTGGTGGAGAGCAAGAATTTTCAGGCAGTCCTCTTCAATTTCAACTTCCATTTCATCCACTTCATAGTCCAGCAGAATAAGTGACCTGATTGTCTCCTCGTCCTTGGTCTCAATGACCTCTGCCGCCCTGCGGACACGCTCCTCAACCATGGTACTCAGCCGCAGGATCTTCCGGTTGAGTCTGGTCAGTTCGTGGTGAAAGGTGTAATGGGTGTTCATTCGTTTATTCCATCTGCTCAAAGTTAAATTTGAAGCAATTACAATTGAGAAGTAATAAAATCATCTGCTTGCTACCCCTGTAACCAGTTACAAATACCGAACAAGCATTGGCCGAAAGAATAGAGGGTAATTATTTTCCTGCTGTTAGATGAATATTAGGATACGGTTAGGAGGGGAAAAGGTGTTGCCGTGGTCACCAAAATAAAGCACCATAGTCTTGCCGGATTCGTAAGTGTCAGGTTGAGTTCTGTACGTAATCAGAAAAAGAAAAATGGTAATTACTCACAGGCACCCCAGCTTTTCACGGTCTCTTTTGTCCGCATAGGTAGGCTATAGCGAACAAAAGAGCCTGCAAAAATCTGCGGCACCTGTGAGCAATTACAGTTCAGAGGTAATAAAATCATATAATTGCCACCCCTGTGAGTAGTTACGAAAAATGAAAACAATGAAAAAAATAAATGTGCTTGTTGTGGAGGATGAGCCGGATATACAGCAGCTGGTCAGCTACAATCTGCTCAGGGCAGGCTATAATGTCAGTTGTGCGGATTCGGGTGAGCAGGCTCTGCGGATTCTTTGCAGGGAGGAAATTGATTGTGTTCTGCTGGACCTGATGTTGCCGGGTATCAGTGGTCTTGATGTCTGCTCAGCCATGAAAAACGAGATGGGAAAAAGGTTTTCGGCCATTCCCATTATCATGCTCACCGCCCGGGGTGAGGAGGAGGATGTGGTGACAGGCTTGCAGTGCGGGGCTGATGATTATATCACCAAGCCGTTCAGTCCGCGGGTTCTCGAGGCCCGCCTTCAGGCGGTTGTTCGCAGGAGCCAGGCGGCCGAAACAAACAAAAGAGATGATGGAAAACAGAGCAGGATTGAAGTGAACGGCCTGGCAATAGACCGGGGACGACATCTGGTGACCCTTCATGGACTAGAGTTACAGTTGACCATGACTGAATTTGGTATCCTGGCCCTTCTCGCCGGAAAACCGGGCTGGGTATTTTCCCGGCAGCAGATTATAGATGCTGTCCGCGGCTATGATTTCCTGGTGACCCCCAGGGCCGTTGATGTACAGATCTTCGGATTAAGAAAAAAACTCGGTGATTTCGGTACGATGATTGAGACCGTCAGGGGAATGGGATATCGGTTCAAGGGTTCAGAGTAAGCAATTACATTACGAAGAAGGAGGCGATTGAGCATGAAGATGGGACCGAGAAAGCTGCTGTGGCAGATGTTTCCGGTTAATGTGGTCATCATTCTTCTGGCTATTCTGGCTGTGAGCTGGTTTTCCACCTCCACGTTTCAGGAATTCTATTTCGCGGATGTAACGGCAGATCTTGAAGCCAGGGCCAGTTTGTTGAAATCAGGAATAAAGGAACTGATCCGGGGGAACAGGCAGAAGGAATTGAGACGATACTGTGTCTTTGCGGGGCGGGAATCCGGCACCAGGATAACGGTAATCCTGGCGGACGGCAGGGTTATCGCGGATTCAAAGGAAAACCCGGACATCATGGATAATCACCGTAACCGTCCGGAAATTAAGAAGGCATTGCTCGGAAAAACAGGAGTTTCAAAGCGATTCAGCCACACCCTGGAGGAGAACCTCATCTATGTGGCTGTTCCTCTTTACAATATTCTTTTTCACTCTTCTTCGAAGAGTAAAGGTTCAGCGGTGGAAGCTGTACTGCGTACTTCGGTTTCCGTGTCATCTCTTGACAGAACCCTGGAAAGAATGCGGCTGCGAATCGGCCTGGTCTCTTCTGGTGTGATTGTCCTTGCCGCCCTGGTTACTCTTCTCATATCCCGTAATATCAGCAGGCCCCTGGAACAGATGACAAGGAAGGCCGAGCAGTTTGCCCGGGGGGATTTCAGCAGTCGGATGGGGCCGGCAGCCGGAAAGGCCGCATCCCTGGAAGTTGTGAAACTCTCTGCCTCCATGGACAGGATGGCCCACCTGCTTGATGAGAAGATTCGTGAAATAGAAACTCACAGGAATCGGCTTGAGACGGTTTTTTCCAGCATGGTTGAAGCTGTGGTTGCCATTG
Organism: Desulfomarina sp.; assembly: GCF_054039375.1. Classification (NCBI taxonomy): domain Bacteria; kingdom Pseudomonadati; phylum Thermodesulfobacteriota; class Desulfobulbia; order Desulfobulbales; family Desulfobulbaceae; genus Desulfomarina; species Desulfomarina sp. The sequence continues at coordinate 7,710 of NZ_JBPLBA010000136.1, forward strand.
ACCGGCAGGAGCGGGTCATGTCGATCAATACTGAAGCGGCAAGGCTGTTTGGTGTTAAAAAAGAGGAGGTGGTGGGCAGACTGGTACATGAACTGGTACGAAACAACCGGCTGCAGCAGCAGGTCACCAACGTTCTTGAAGATGGTGTGCCTGTTGAGGACGAAATAACCCTTCCCGGTTCCTTCAGGGACAGGTATCTGCAGATTCATATTGTTACTCTGCAGGACATGGATGGGGGCGGTGGTGGTGTTCTGCTGGTAATGAATGATGTCAGTAAATTAAAACGCCTGGAAGGTATCAGGCGGGATTTTGTCGCCAATGTTTCCCATGAATTGCGGACTCCCACGACATCCATCCGCGGCTATGTCGAAACATTGCTCGACGGGGCTCTCGATGATCGGGAAGAAGCCAGGGGGTTTCTGCAAATTGTACTTCATCAGGCGGTTCGGCTTTCCACTATAATTGATGAGCTGCTGATCCTGTCCCGCATAGAAGAGGACTCAAACCGGGGGAATGTCCAGCTTGCGGAAGGACTGCTGAGGCCGGTGATTCTGTCTGCCGTAAAAAGCTGTCAGCATAAAGCGGAAAAAGCCGGTGTTGGTGTTGTTGTCGAATGTGGAGATGATCTGCAGGTTATGATGAACCATTCATTGCTTGAACAGGCGCTGGTCAATCTGCTGGTCAACGGCATCAGTTACAGCCCTGAGGGAAGTAGTGTTGTGATAAAGGTGAGCGAAGAGGAGAACTGTGGAGGTGGTTCACAGGTGCTCATTTGTGTAAAAGATGAGGGCTGCGGCATTGCCGACCGACATCTTCCCCGCCTGTTTGAGCGTTTTTACCGGATCGACAAGGCACGGAGCAGGAATCTCGGGGGGACCGGTCTCGGTCTTGCCATTGTAAAGCATATTGTACAGGCACATGGTGGGCATGTGGAGGTCAGAAGCGAGGAGGGGGCAGGTTCCGAATTTATGATAATACTTCAAAAGTAATCACAGTTCAGAGGTCAATGTCGTTAACTTAAGGACAAGATGGTTCATGAAAGTCCCATTCTGACCTTGGCCGAGGGTGTCTGCAGCCAGGACGGCTGCAGTCAAGCCCCCAGGGACGGGTTTGTGGCGTCCCTCGGACGAGGTCGGAATGGGACTCATCGCTTAAGTTAACGATGTTGCTGGGACACTTGAAAAACACGTAAGAAAATATAATGAGAAAACTCTTTGGTACTGACGGTATTCGTGGAGTCGCGAATATTTATCCCATGACTGTTGAAATTGCCATGCAGGTTGGCAGGGCAATAGCATTTATTGTTAAAAAAAGAGCCAAGGGGCACAGGATTGTCATTGGCAAGGACACCAGGCAGTCATGTTATATGCTTGAAAATGCACTGGCGGCAGGAATCTGCTCCATGGGTGTGGATGTATTGCTTGTCGGTCCGCTTCCCACGCCCGGAATAGCCTTTATCACAACCTCGATGCGAGCCGACGCCGGAGTGGTGATTTCAGCCTCCCATAATCCATTCCAGGACAACGGCATAAAAATTTTTTCCAGTGACGGGTTCAAACTGCCTGACGAGGTTGAGGCGGAAATAGAGGATCTTATTTTCTCCCAGAAAATGGCAGCACTCAGGCCTGTTGCCGATGAGGTTGGTATGGCCATGCGAATAGATGATGCCAGGGGGAGGTATATCGTCTTTTTGAAGAACACTTTTCCTAAAAAATATACCCTGGATGATTTTCATATCGTTCTCGACTGTGCCAATGGTGCAACCTACGGTGTGGCACCCCATGTATTTGAGGAGCTTGGGGCCAGGGTTACCACACTGGGCATAAGGCCGGACGGCAAAAACATCAACGATGCCTGCGGGGCTCTTTTTCCTGAATTGATGGCCGAAAAAGTCAGAGAAACCGGTGCCGATATCGGTCTGGCCCTCGATGGAGACGGGGATAGGTTGATCGTCTGTGACGAACGGGGCGAGATAGTGGATGGTGACCATATTATGGCCATCTGCGCCGGGGAATTGCTTAAACAGAGAAAACTGAAGAAAAAGACCCTGGTATCAACGGTCATGTCTAATATGGGCCTTGAGGTTGCCATGGAAAAGATGGGCGGCAGAATGGTACGAACCGCGGTCGGGGACCGGTATGTTGTCGAGTGCATGCGAAAACATAAATATTCATTTGGCGGTGAGCAATCCGGCCATCTTGTTTTCCTGGATCATATAACCACTGGAGATGGAATTCTTGCCGGCCTGCAGCTTCTGGCCATCATGAAGAAGAGAAAAAATCCACTCTCGGAGCTTGCGACCATCATGCACAGCTTCCCACAGGTTCTGAAAAATGTACGGACCAGCACAAGAATTGACGTAAAGAATCTTCCTGAATTTACCGAAACAGTTGAAGAATATGAAAAACAACTCGGTAATGATGGACGTATCCTGGTGCGGGCGTCCGGCACGGAACCGGTCATACGAGTCATGGTGGAGGGGAAGAATTCAGAGGAAATTAATACAATTGC
>NZ_JBPLBA010000137.1:0-7131 GCF_054039375.1 Desulfomarina sp.
TAGGAACCGGCCATCTGCCCTTCATGTCCCTTTTTCCATGCTTCTTTTGTAATGATATTGATTACACCGCCCATGGCTGAACCCCAGCTTGAAGAGGCGGGGCCTTTGATTATTTCCAGTCTTTCAATAATTGATACGGGGATACCGTTGAGGACCGCATTGCCGTTTGAAGAGAGATTTAACCTGACTCCGTCCAGCAGTACCAGAATTCGATGCAGATCGTTGCTGCTGGCGCCGTGAATGGTCAGGGAGGCATCACTGCCGAAATCCATCCCATCATAGGTGACAAAGAGTCCGGGCACCCGGGCGAGCACTTCATACACGGTATGTGCATTCATTGCTTCTATGGCAGCCGCATTGACAACGCTGAGGTTTTCGGCAACCTCGGTCAGTGGCTTGGGATGTCGCGAAGCGGTCTGTACCAGCATCTCGTCATCAAAAAACATGGAAAGACTGCTTTCTTCAGAAAATGCGGGTAAGCAGGAGCATAGAAGAATAATAAAAAAACTTACTGGAAAGGCTGATTTCCCTCTTTTAATCATATTGCACCAGTTTGTTATCAACGTATTAAAAGTTGAAGACGGATTATACTTTTTAAGAAAAATTTGCAATAAAAAAAGAAAGAGAGATGAATTCCGGAATGGTAAGCAGATGATTTAGTGGAAGGTTTAGCCTGTTCTGTGAGTTTTGCCTTGTCCTCTATTTTTAGCAGGGACAGCAAGAATTTCGATTACAGGCAAGTGTTGAGAATGGTTCGGTTTTAGTGAGTGCCTGTCCATAGTTGGTCTTTTGGGCCGATATCTGCGTTGGCCGAAAAATTTTATCCTCGGAGGCAAGCGTAGACTCCGATATCAATTATATGCCTGTGGTAAAATTTCCCGTGCGCCTTGATCTCGAACAAAAATCCTCCTTTCTGGACAGACACTGATTACATCATAGTATTTTAAAATTAAATCATAATTACTCACAGGTACCCCAGCTTTTCACGGTCTCTTTCGTCCGCATAAGTAGGTAAAAGCGAAGAAGAGCCTGCAAAAATCTGCGGCTCCTGTGAGCAATTACAGTTCAGAGGTAATAAAATCATATAATTGTTACCCCGGTGAGTAGTTACATTAAATCATAATTAATTTTTTCATTTTCTGAAGTGCAGGATTCAGGGAGTAATCAATTTCAGTGCAATATACACTGAAAGGGACATCATGCATATATATAAACAGCAAGGCCAAGCCCAAAGAGCTCGCCCGCAACACAAAAAACTTTGACTGGAGCAAAAACTGCCGGCGATCAGGGGTTAATCGCTAAGTCTTCACGGATTCCTGGGGATAGATTACTTCCCTGAGCATGCATTTATACAGCACGGCTTATCAAGAATATGGAATTTTGATTCTTCGGCGAATTGTATACCATATTAGTATACTGTTTTCAAGGAAGTTTTGGTTTCACGCCCAAAAGGTATCCGTTACCACAATGTGTGGTTAATTAACTGCTATATTTCCTTGATAAATTACACCTTCTTCTGATTAAATTGAATTGGCAGCAAAACATAAATATTCACAGATGCCGCAGACTTTTGCAGGTTCCGGATTTACCAACTGCAGAATCTAAGCATCAATTGATCATTGGGTCTTATCAGATGACTGAAAAAAACGCTCCCCGGCAGAAAAAAATACTGGAACCCACATTTCATTTTGCTACTGGAAAAGTCCAGATAGGAGATGATATAGAAAACAAAGTGGCTGTTTCTGAACTTGTCAAGGCAAATCATATTCTGGCAGATTTCCCTAATTTTAAAAGACTGGAACCAAAGGGTTACGAAAAAGCCGTAATACAATGTGGCGAAAACACCTGTTTTTCAGAAGATGGGGAATCCGTTCTGTCACTTGTTCCAGGTTATCCCAGGATTACTGAAAATTCAGGCAGTAAAAATGATCAACAGGTTATTCTTGCAGTTGAACCGCTCTTTATCGTTTCACCAGATAAAATGAAGGTCACGCTCAATCTTCATCCTCCCCTGCCTGATTGCAGGTCCCTGCAGAATGTTGACCTTTACGAACTTCTGGAAGAATCCTCAATCATTTTTGGTCTCGACAGAAAAGAGTTGAAGAAAGCGGAAGAGTGTATCCTGAGAGGTGATCAGGAGTTTTCCAAATTTATTATTGCCAGAGGGCGTCCTGTCGGAAAGAGCAGGGATGCTTTTCTTCGGTTTGAGCTTGAAATCGGTCCCATAGCTGGAACACTTCTTGATGACGGCAGAATCGATTTCAGGGATCGCAGGATCATGGTCGGGATCAATAAAGGAGAATGTATTGCCACAAAAATTCCTCCTGTCCAGGGGACACCTGGTGTCAATGTGTTTGGTGAAGAGACACCGGCTCCTGAAGGAAAAGATGTGAAAATAAAAACTCTCAATGACGCAAAATTTTCGAAGGAAACCCTGCAGGTAACAGCCACAAAAGACGGGGTTCTTTCAATTGTGAATGACAATGTCATCAAAGTCTGCTCCAGACAGGTTATCAACAGCGATATCGACTACGAGACAGGAAATATTGACTCAAGAAACTGCGTCGTTATCCGCGGCTCTGTACAGCCAGGTTTCAAGGTTACAGCCGACGGGGATCTGGAGATAACCGGTAATGTCATGTCAACCTCTATAAAAGCCCTGGGAAATATAGTGATCAAAGGTGGTATCACCGGAAAAAAAACAAGCATCGAAGCCCTGGGCGACTGCGATATTAATTTTATCGAACAGGGAAGAATAAAGTGTGGCGGATTATGTGTTGTACGAAAACAGTCCTATTACAGCACTATTCATTCAGGTTCACATATCAGGTGCAAACCGGGCAGTTCAGTGATCAGTGGCAGTCTCATTGCTGCCGGAAATATCACAGTCGGTAATATCGGGACCGAAAACAGCAAATCAGCAGTTATAGGTGCAGGTGTTGTAGCCGAACGGTTACAGCACTACGAAGAACTCAAGGCCAGTGTTATTGAACAGCAGGATGCAATAATTCAATGGCTGCAGCGCTACAGAGGAAGTTCCACTTCAAGAAAGGTGAGGAAAATGGAACAGAAACTTGCTGAGACAAAAGCCCTGCTTTTAAGGGTCAATATGATTCCCGGTACCGGAATTTACTCCAAAGCCGGTGAAAACGAAAACGACCCGAAACTGACCGGCAGTGATTACGATGATCGAGGGGCAATTAATATTGATAAAATCAGGATTGATGTTGTGGGAACGGTCTATGCGGAGACAGTGATCCGAATCGGTAACCGTTCACTGAAACTGGATAAAACTGTTTCAGGAAGACAGTTCAGGCTCCATCCCAACAGAAGAAGAATTATTGCCAAACCTCTACGCTGAAAAATCTATCGGAGAATGGCCGGGAATAACCATTTTTGTAATTGCTCACAGGTGCCTCTGAACATCACATAATCCTGTTTTTTACTTTCTTCAGCAGTCGCAGCCTGTCCCCATGCCTTCCCAGCAACCAGTAAAGAATTCTACCGAAATAGTGCAGCACCGCAAGGGTAACCAGGCAACGTGCCCCGGGACCACCCCGAAAATTACCGAGGGGAATCCATTTTGAAAGAAGAGCAGTTTTTGCCAGGCGTGCAAGTTCGTTACCCTGCAGGTCGTATCTTTTCGTCAGTACAGTCTTCATGTAACTACTCACATAGTTTTTAATTCTTTGTTTTTTTGTAAACTTATTAGCGATATATGGTCAGGGTTGCCTAAGATTCGTGCAGGTGAGATTCATGGTTATCGACGGTTATAGGCTGATCACGATCTGCCCAATAGGCAATTCTGCTATCATTCATTAATTCTCTCACGTAAGTGCCTGAAGAACAGTCGTAATCTAAGCACAGGGTTCAGTCTGAGCTGCAGGTAGGAATACTCCCAGAGGGAGCGTATTCCACGACCGAAATCATTCCTGGGTTTCTTACTGCCATGAAAGTCATCCAGATGATTTCGATGCCTGATATTGATGATTTCTCTCGATTTTGGAAAAGCCAGTTTTGATACAAACAGGTAGTTCAGCCACGGTTTGAAATCTTCAAGATCATAACCGAGCAGAGCGGAGGCTGCTCCAAATCTGGCAGCTGAATCGATAATACCCTGTTGCAGCGGAGCAAAATACCGGTCCTGTTCAAGTTCGGCTTTTCCTGTCTCATCATCAGTTCTTCTGAACTCAAGCTCATACTTTCCGTCTTTTTGCAGTCTGTAACCGTTCAGGGTTGGGTGCGGGGCTCTGCAAGCCTCCTCAAAAAGATCACGGGCATAAAAGATCGTGCTTGCCGCAAGATCAAAGCGATCCCTGTCGTACATGATACCTTCAATACGGTTTTTATCATCCTGAGGATAGGGAATTCCCCTGGTTGCCCCGAAAAGATACGAAAAACAGCGGGGTCTGTCTTTCCGGTGGGCAATTGCCTCGTTGAAAAACCTTGGAATAGTGCCAAGCCAGCCGATATCTACTATGGCCACATTTTCATGCTCAAAATACCCTATATCTTCGAGATACAGCTCAAGTGCTTTTCCCGAAGAGTGGGTCTGTCTTTTCACCTCATCCTGAAAGGTGGCACTCCCAAGCATCGTGTTGAACTTTTTACGATTCTCCGGATCGTAACCTTCATGAACATGACTGAGGCAGGTTTCTGTTTCAAGACCATGTTCATGCAGAATCGTCTGAAACGGCTCAGTATCAAGACTGAAAATACGGCAGACATCCTGGAAATCACGGTTGCCGGCTGGGAGAAAGGCAATATCCACATTGGTTCTGGTCAATCCCTGGTGGGCGCAACATGCTCCCGCAAGGGCCATTCTGCTCACATAGAGGTATTCAATTTCAGGCAGAGAATTGTTCGGACAGAGAAAAGGTGCAGCCCTTTCCCAGTATTTTTTAAAGGTGTATCCTTCCCGGGAAAGGAAAAAAACTTTTGTTATACTGTTTTCATGACATTTATTAATCAATTCCTGGATAAAGGAACCGACAAGGGGACCGATAAAATTATAGCCTTCAATATAGAGAGGGGCCCTGGGACTGTTTTCTGCCTCAAGAGGTGCCATCAACTGCTGCAGGGCCCTGCCCCGCCAGAAAGGGCGGCCATCGCTGTAATTAACATAGCGCTTGACAATGGATTTTCGCATCTCTTCTCCAGGATCTTTGATTATCAAGGCCTCTATCCCGAACTCTTCTGCACGAAGACCATCCGAAAAACCGTTATCACCGATATGGAGCCATTTTTTCTTTTCAAGAGAATATTTTTTTTGAACAAACTCAAAACCTCTGCCTGAAGCCTTGGCCAGAAAAGTGTCAGCGGAAGAGATAACATCATCGACAAGATCCTCAAGTCCCGCATGAGCCACCAGTACCTTGAGATGGGATGCGGGCAGATACATGTCTGAAATAATGAGTAGACGTTTTTCTTTTTTCTTCAGTTCATCCAGCCACAGAACAAACTCTTTCCGGGGCACAAGCATGGAATTCTCCATTTTCAGCTCGTATCCGGTAACCTTCTGCAACAGCTCATCGCTGTATTGTCCCAAAAAAACTTCCTGTAGAGTTTTTTTCATAAAAACGGGATAACATGCCTCGTGATCGTCAAAACGAGTCCCAGTATCAGCGCGCTGCTCCTGCTCAATACGGTCACGGACAGCCTGGACCTGCCGCCAACCGATTTCAATACCATGTGATTGAGCAAGAATGGCAATGAATCTTGCAACCGGCAGTTTCACCAGGTCCGGGTCATGAATCCTGCGAACAAGCAGGGTGTCAAACAGATCAAAGGTGATAACATCCTTTTTTTCCGCCCTGCGTCTGCCCTCTTTGATAAGGGTTTTTAAGGAGTAGAATGTCTGCAATTTCATGAAATGGACATTATTGTTAATGTGTCTATTCGGAAGAGTAATAAATCGCCTCAATTCTGCAGTTCAGGATTGTCTGAGTACTCTCCTGCTGATGCAACGGACAATGCTCTTTAACAGCTGTCCAGTGGCTGATTTTACTCCGGGATGCTCTGTACCTGACAGTAATGTGCGAACATCACAGAGCTCTTTTTCCAGTTCCACCAGTCTTTCACTGCCGGAACGAACAATTTTCTTTAGTTCATCGGGGATTTTTTCCAACATGTATCTGGCGATCAGTTCCTGATCCTGCTCCCGTCCGATAACGGCAGCCTCTCCGAGGGTATTTCCAGAATGAATTCGATAATAAAGCAGCTTTTCATCGGCAAGATAATGGACTTTCCCGGGACAGGAAAGCATCAGCCTGAAAATATAGTCATAGTCATGCAGATAACGTAATGAGCAGAAATCACCAGTTTTTTTTACAGCTTCAGCAGTCATGAAAAGATTTGATGTGGTGACCATGAAATTCCCTTTCAGAAAGGCAGTGTAGATATCCCCGCATTCAAAATAGAATTTTCGGTTTTTCCTGTGCCAGATATTCCACCCGAATGCAGGATCATCAAATTCAACACCCTTGTCGGAAATGGGAATTACATCTGTGAAAACGACCTGGGACCGATTTTCCTCCGCATATTCCACGAGCCTTTCCAGCCGATTTTCTGTATATACATCATCTGAATTAAGGATTGCGGTAAATTTTCCATTTGCCAGGCCCAGTCCCCTATTGATAGTATTATAGGCATCCTGATTTTCCTGGTAATAATAACTGATCCTGGGATCGCTGCAGTCACGTACAATCTGACCGGTATTGTCGGTGGAGCCATCATCGATCACGATCAATTCCAAATCGTCCAATGTCTGGCAGAGTACACTTTCTACTGCGGCTTCGATGAATTTTTCGTGATTATAAGCTGGAATTATAACCGAAACCAGCGGTTCCGAACGCTTTTTACGCATCCTTGACCTCTCTTGTTGCCTGAGTTCATGACGACTTCGTTATTATTTTTGAGCAGATTGCCCACAGGCACCCCGGATTTCCAGGGTCTCTTTTGCCCGCAGAGCCACAAAAGGTCAAATAAAAAAAAGACCGTAATTGCTCACAGGTACCCCAGCTTTTCACGGTCTCTTTTGTCCGCATAGTAGGCTATAGCGAACAAAAGAGCCTGCAAAAATCTGCGGCACCTGTGAGCAATTACAGTTCAGAGGTTATAAAATCACATATT
>NZ_JBPLBA010000138.1:0-15656 GCF_054039375.1 Desulfomarina sp.
AGGGGAAACCACGAACAGGAACTGCTCAGCTACAGTGAAACGGGAGATGTGGAAACATTGCGACTGTTGCGCAAAATAGGAGTGGATGCGACAACCGAGAGCTACAATGTATCCGCCCGCAGGTTACAGGGGCTTGCCTGCTTCCCCCCGGAACATCAGCAGTTCCTGCTGAATCTTCAGTTCTGTCATATTACCGAAAATTATATTTTTACCCATGCGGATTTCCATGAGGAACTGCTGATCCCACCACAGAAAACAACCGACACAGCCGCCTACTGCTACAATATGGAGGCACGGCTGCTCTCAAGCAGACGCATGATAGAAAAACGGCCAACCAATCTCGACAGAACAATTGTTTTCGGTCATATTCCATTCGAACTTCCCCTGGTCACCCCCGACCGGATAGGAATAGATACAGGAGCTGTTTACGGTAACATACTGACCGCTCTGGAGCTGCCGGCCATGTGTTTTCACCATGCCTGACCAATGTCCTGGTAATTACCCCGTAATTACTCACAGGTACCGCAGCTTTTCACGGTCTCTTTTGTCCGCATAGTAGGCTATAGCGAACAAAAGAGCTTGCAAAAATCTGCTGCACCTGTGAGCAATTACAGTTCAGAGGTAATAAAATCACATAATTGCTACCCCTGTGAGTAGTTACATTACCCCAGCCCGTACATTTTGATCTTTCTCCAGAGAGTCGTCCTCGGGATATCAAGGATTTCCGCGGCACGGCTCCTGTTGTAACCTGTACTTTCCAGCACTGTCTTGATATAGCGCCGCTCCATTTCTGCAAGAGAGGTCAGGCCATCCCCCTCCAGGGTATCAAAATCAAACTTCTGCAGGTCCCGGGGGAGGTCGTTAATGGTGATCTCCTCCCCCCCGGTCAGGGCCACGGCCCGTTCTATTATATTTTCCAGTTCCCGGACATTTCCGGGATAACTGTAGTGGGTCAGAATATGCAATGCCTCTTTTTCCACTCCTGAAACCCGCTTATGAAAGGCAAGACAGTATTTCTGGATGAAGTGGTTGACCAGAAGAGGAATATCTTCCCGTCTTTCCGCCAGCTGAGGCACATTCAGGGAAACAACGTTGAGGCGAAAGAAAAGATCCTCCCGGAAAAGCCCCTCCTCCACCTCTTTTTTCAGGTTTTTATTGGTGGCGGCGATAATCCTTATGTCCAGATCAATCAGGTCCGTCCCCCCCACCCTGAATATTTTTCTCTCCTGAATCACGTGAAGCAGTTTCACCTGCATGGACAGAGGCATCTCACCTATTTCATCCAGAAACACGGTACCACCCGATGCCGATTCAAGCAGACCGATTTTGACTGCGGTTGCCCCGGTGAATGCCCCCCGTTCATGACCAAACAATTCACTGCTGATCAGTTCATCTGTAAACCCGCCACAGTTAAATGAGACAAAAGCTCTGTCTTTTCTTGAACTTAACTGATGTATAGCCTGGGCAACAAGGGCTTTTCCCGTACCGCTTCCACCCTGGATCAGGACATTACAGTCCACCTTGGCGACCTTGTTTATCATCGAGAAGAGTTCCTGGATGGCCGGGCTGTTGCCGACTATGGAAGTAAGCCCGGAACCGCTTTTCAATGCCTCCCGAAGCCTGCGGTTTTCGGCACGCATACTGATCTTATCCCTGGCATTCTGCGCCCAGAGACGGATATCCGACAGATTCACAGGTTTGGCAATATAGTGATACGCACCTTTCCTGATGGCCTCAACCGCTGTTTCCACACTCTTGTAACCGGTAATGATAATGACTTCCGTTTCACTGCAATACTGCTTTATCCGCACGAGGATATCCAACCCGTCCTGGTCCGGCAGATTCATATCAAGAAAAACAATATCAAACCGTTTCTGTTTCATCCGTTCAAGAAAGGAACGACCGGTGACAAAGGCCTCCACCGAAAACTCGTCTTTCCCCAGGGCCTTGGCAAGACGCCTGCAGACAATTTCCTCATCATCAACAATGGCGAGTTTGTATTTCACGCGGCACTCCAGTTGACAAAATCCTTCGGAACTGAAGGAAGAAGCACCGTGAACCTTGATCCCCTTCCCTCCTCACTCTCCACCTCAACACGCCCCCCGTGCTGCTTGACTATGGAATAACAGACTGCAAGGCCGAGGCCTGTTCCCTCCCCGGTTACCTTTGTTGTATAAAAGGGTTCAAACAGCTTGTGCTGCACCTCTTTTGCGATCCCTTCCCCATCATCCTCAACCACAAACGCCAGGAAACCTGACATTTTCGAAAAACTGACGGACAGCCGTACCTCCCCTCCCTTTGAAGTTGCCTGAACAGCGTTCATCAGCAGGTTAAAAAATACCTGCTGCAGTTTTCTCAAGCTCCCTTTCACCATGGGAAGATCCGCCGGAACAGAAACCATGAGATCAATACCGGACAATTTGACTTGGTTTTTTATGAGATTAGCCGTACTGTGAATAATTTCAGCCGGGGACAATTCTTTAAAAACAGATTTTCCGGCATAGGAAAAATCGAGGAGGTTTCTCACGATATCCGCCACCCGTTCCGTCTGCTCCATGATATCCTGCAGCAGTTCCATACCATAATCATCAAGGGTCTGGGCAAACTCTTCATGGAAACTTTCAGCAGTCAGGGCAATATTATTAATGGGATTATTCAGTTCATGGGCAATACCTGCGGTGAATGTGCCGATGGCCGCAAGTTTTCTGGCCTGCAGCAGATCTTCCTGGTGCTCCTTCAGTTCACGGGCCATACGATTGAAGGCATCAATCAACCCTGATATCTCTTCCAGGCTTTCACCCTTGTAGCGAATCGGCGAAAAATCTCCATGGCCGACAAGTTCAGTGGTTCGCCTGACGACATCCAGAGGCTTGAGCAGGCCGTTGGAAACCAGCCTGAACCCGAGAATCATCACCGAAAGAAGAATGGCCATGAAAACAAAGGGAAGAACCAGCGTGCGGACAATGGCGACATGGATATGTTTCCGTTTCAGTTCCCTGAACCTGACCGCGTCTTCCGTGAGCGCTTTTCCTTCATCCCGCAGCCTGTCCATTACATCCCGTCGACCCTCCTCCAGCTGCGAAACAAGTTTTTTATATTTTTGCAGGGATTGTCGGAAAACGGCCACCTGTTCCTCTCCCTCAAGAACACTGAGATCGTCTGATAACTGATGAAAAATTTTATCGATACGCCCGAGATAAACCCTGCTGATCACCAGGCTTTTTTCGTCTCCGTCAATCTGAAAGTTTTTTTCGAATCGGCGCAGCTCAAGAATATCATCCACCAGGTCATCGTACGATTCACCCAGGTAAAGACGGGATTTGATGACGGAAAGATTATAAAAATTCAAGACAGCCAGAACACCTATTGAAAGAAAGGTAAAGACAAATCCCACAAAGATTTTTCCCTTGATGGAGTTCCATCTCAACTTTCCGACTGTAGATCGCCTGAGCATTGAAAAAAAAACAACAGGTCTGCTGCTCATCCCAGTCCCCTTTGTAAATATTCCATGAATCCGTGACATCTCTGAAGAAACCGGCATAGTCGAACTCTTTGACCCGACCCCAGAAAACCAATGAAAACTACGACTGCGGTAATGCCCACGAACCCACACGTACAAAATTTCATTTTGAAACAATTTCAACAAACTCTACCAGAATGTGTTTCAATTTGAAATAACCAAATGAATGAGGCTTCATTTATTTTTTACAGCCGACTGACATTTTTTGTGCTTCCTTTTTATCTCTGTTCAGTTATATTTCTTTTGCTTTACAATAAAATTTAATAGACTCCGTACCACCTCGGCAGATCATTTCCATACTGACAAAGAGACTGGCAGCATCAGCAGACTTAACAGGTAACAAAAAACAAATTGATAACTTCCGGACTCCATGTAATAAATAATTTCATTAAACACTTTCCTGGTATTGATTTTGCTAGACTTTCACCAGGGAGAGAATGTATGGAAAAAATACTTGTGGCCATAGACAACAGACACAGAGCATGGGAGGCACTTTCCCACGCCTGTTCACTGGTAAAACGAATCGATGCCGAACTCTATGTCCTGCTGGTGCTCTCTACTGAGCAGAAAGATCGCGCGCTTACCGATATTGAAACTGAAATAAAAAAACGACTTGAACTGGTAATAGAAAAAGCAAAAAGCGAAAATATTATAATTAATTTTTTTCTGGCGGAGGGAAACTATGAACAGGAAATTATGACTTTTATCAATCATTACAAAATCACCTTACTGGCACACGAGACAAATGTGAACGACAGGGACGCCAGGGTCCGGGATACCCGTTTTTTACGCTCCCTCAGGTCTCAACTGTCCTGTGCGGTGGAAATTGTTGTTCCCAGAAAACAGATCCCGAATCAATGAGTGATCCAGGATCAAAGCCGGGCATTTTTCAGCTTTAACCGGTTGCAAACCCGGTCGACTGTGAACTTTGCTACAGCAATAACACCGTTTTACTGTTATGAAGGTATCAGCCGCGGTGGAAAACCGCCCGTTTCGATAACTTTCATAAGAAAATTAATTATTTTGAGAGGATTTTATGGGCTTATCAATGCATCTTTATCTTCCTATCGCCGGGAATGCAGTGAACCTGCTGGTTATTGTCGGTCTCGGGGGATTTGTCGGCCTGCTTTCAGGAATTTTTGGTGTGGGTGGCGGTTTTCTCATGACCCCCCTGTTAATAATGATGGGGCTTCCCCCGACTGTTGCGGCTGCATCTGATTCCAATCAGATTGTGGCTGCCTCCACATCCGGCACCCTCGCCCACTTTCGCCTGGGGAATGTGGATTTCAAGATGGGTTTCCTTCTGCTGATAGGAGGAATTGTCGGCGGTACTGCCGGAGTTCAGGTTATAAAAATTCTGAGAGCCCTGGGAAATGCTGATTTTCTGATCAGTATCACCTATGTTCTGATGCTGGGTTTTGTTGGTGGCTACATGTTTCTTGAGAGCCTTCAGGCCATGCGGAAAACCGCAAAACCGGCCGCCCAGTCTCCCACGGATACACCCAGGAAAAAGGAATCTACTTATGCGAGAATAGTGGGCAGTCTGCCTTTCCAGATGGACTTTGCCCGATCCGGCGTACGCATTTCAGCAATCCTTCCGCTGGTTCTGGGTACATTTGTCGGAATCCTGGCTGCCATCATGGGAGTCGGGGGCGGATTTATCATGGTTCCGGTTATGGTCTACCTGCTGCGCATGCCTATGCATGTCGTTGTGGGAACCAGCCTTTTCCAGATTCTCTTTACCTGCATCAATGTTACGATCATGCAGGCTTCTCAGAATCATACGGTTGATTTCGTTCTCGCCCTGTTACTGCTCATAGGCTCATCGGTGGGTGCCCAGGTAGGTACGAAAATAGGGAAAAAGCTGGACGGTGAACAGCTGAAAATCCTGCTGGCTTCACTGGTTCTCCTGGTGATGTTCAAAATGCTCTACCAGTTGCTGGTCCAACCGGATATCCTTCTTGCCTACATGGGAGGACATTAAAATGCGAACATACACTTTAAGACTTGTACTCTTTTTAATTCTTGCGGCACTCCCGCTGACACAGCTTTCCGCCCGGGCGGACGAGAATATCACCATCTCAGTCTCCCCCTCACCTCTCCTGATAGGAGCCCAGTACAATGGTGCTGACCTGACAGTGACAGGCACCATCCCTGCCGGCAGTGATGTGGTTATCCGCTTTACCGGGGAACCCGAAGAATTACACCTCAGAGAAAAGGGCAAAGCCTTTAATCTTCTCTGGATGAACGTGGGCACGGTCACATTTGATAATGTGCCGAAAGTTCTGCTCATCGAAACTTCCCGCCCGTTTGAGGAACTTGGTCCGGAAGCAAAAAACCTGCAGTTGGACTCTCTCCATAAAACTGTTGAAATAACAAAACCGGCCAGTTCCATGGATATTGATCTTGTTCATGAACTTTTACTCTTAAAAAAAGAGGAATCCCTGTATAGTGAAAAGACCGGAGGGATCGTCCTGGGTCCAGACTCGGGTCTCGCGCGATCATTCACAGCCACCCTGAAACTCCCTTCCGCCCTGGCGCCGGGTGAATACCAGGTGGAAGCGGCAGCATTCCGGGATGGGAAACTCGTCGCGGACAGCAGGGTTAAAATGGAAGCCAGACTGGACGGTTTTCCTCTCTGGCTCAGTAATATGGCTTTCAACAACAGCCTCCTCTATGGAATCCTGGCCGTAGTAATCGCCATTTTCAGTGGCCTTGTCATCGGGCTTATCTTTCAGAGCAAGGGGGCACATTAAAACCACAGGGACTTCATATGTATCGCAGCCTCAAAAACATACTCGTCGCCTGCCTGAAAAAAAACAGGGAGTTGCCCATCGCACGTTTCCTTGAAAAATTCCAGGTCATTCTGGAAAAAAGCAATGAAACGCTGCACCTGATGTCAGACATGAGTGACAAACTGGGGGGAGAGTATGTTTTTGACCTGCACTATATTGAAGAATCGGCTGAAAAACTGGATGATCTGCTGCTGAAAATCATCTCTGAGATAAAAATCATCACCCATCATCACACCCTTGATCTTTTCCCGGCATTTGAACGTATTCAGCACACCATCCAGGAAGAACTGGCGGGAAAACATGTCCTGACCTCCGAGGCAATGGTTCTTCCCCTCCATGAGGTAACCGACTGGCAGCGGGACCTGGTCGGGGGCAAGATGGAACGACTTGCCGGACTTTCAAACCACCTCGGCCTGCGGATTCCCGACGGCTTTGTCATCACCACCCAGGCATTTTTTCAGCACCTGCGGCACAGCGGCCTGGAGAATGTCATTGAAGAGGCAAAATATCGTCTCGATAAAAATGACGAGGATGGCTGGCGCAGGCTTGCGAGAACGATGAGAAAACAGATCATCGACACCCCTCTGCCCAGAAAACTCGTATCCAGGATCCACCATGAATACGATGCCCTCATGGAGCGGGCAAAGGGTGACAATCCACGGGTCGCCATGAGAAGCAGTGCCTGGGGCGAGGGTGGCAAGGCAAGTTTTGCCGGGCTCTATGATACACGGCTGAACCTGACACGGGACCAGCTCATCGACGGATACCTGCAGATCGTCGCCAGTGCCTATTCTTTCAAGGCACTGCAGTATCGGTTCAGCAAGGGATATGGAGAACAGGAGGTGGCCATGGCTGTCGCCTGTCAGGTCATGACCGGGAGTGCGGCAAGTGGTGTACTGCACACCTATATCTCTCACAAGTCAAAGAGCGCGATACATATCAACTCCATGTGGGGTTACTGTTCCGGTATCATGGAAGGCAGCCACCCGGCGGACACCATTATTCTTGACCGGGAACCACCCTATCCTGTTCTCTTTCAAAAAACCGCAGACAAGAAGCAGCAGCTGGCTCCCGATATAAAAGGAAAAATGGCCTGGCAACCGCTCCCCGAAAAACAACAGAACATCCTCTGCCTGACCGGGGAACAGCTGACAACTCTTGCCCAGACGGCCAAAAGCATTGAAAGATACTATAAACGACCCCAGGAAATTGAATGGACATTTGAGCATAACGGTCAACTGTCAATTCTCCAGACCCGTGACTCTCCTGTAAAAGAAACCCTGGCTGAAGAACAGCCTTTCCCCGCCAATATAACGCGAGATGCGGAAATCATTTTTTCCGGCCGGGGGGTAACTGTCCAGCGCGGCATTGCCATCGGTAGAATTTTCGTCATCGACGAAAAAAACGACCTCAGTGATTTTCCCCATGGGGCAATCCTGCTGACCCGCCATGCATCCCCCCGCTTTGCGACCATCATGCATAAAACGAGAGGGATCATCACCGATATCGGCTCTGTTTCCGGACATATGTCGACCCTCGCCCATGAATTTCGTGTACCCACGGTTGTCGACACAAAAATAGCCACCCAATACCTGAAACACGGAGATGAAATCACCCTGGACGCCACCCAGAATATTGTCTACCGAGGGAAAATCACCGAACTCGACCGCTTTGAGCTGACGATTGAGGATGTCTTTGAAGACTCCTCGGAATATCGGTTGCTGCGTCGTCTGCTCAACCACATCTATCCCATCACCATTCTCGAACCACAGCTCGACAAAATAACACAGGCCTCGTGCAAGACCTACCACGACATCATAGCGGTAACACACAAACTGGCCATTGAAGAAATTGTCCACCTCAGTGAAAAACACGCCACCAGGAGTTTTCCGCCGCCCAAGCAGATGAAAACGACGATCCCTCTCGGCCTGATGATTATCGACGCCGGAAAAGGTACAACCTGTTCACCAGCGGATCGGTGTATCACGCCCGAACAGATTGTTTCACGCCCCCTCAGGGATTTCTGGCAGGGCCTGGAGGAATCCGGAATGTGGCAGAATGATCCCGTTTCCGTTCACATGGGAAGCTTCATGTCCAGCCTGACAAGAACCACCTCCCTGACGACACCGGAAAAAGTGGGTAGAAATCTTGCGGTAATCCTGGACAACTATATGAATCTCAGTATTCAGCTCGGCTATCATTCTACCTCCATTGAGGCATATATGGCCGACAATATAGATGACAACACCATCTATTTCAAATTTTTCGGTGGGGCAACGGAATTCATCCGCAGGGCAAGACGAACCCTTTTTATCACCAATGTATTAAGGCACTATGATTTTATGGTGGAAATCCAGGGAGATCTTGTGGCCGGCAGAGTGAAGAAACTGTCCATTGACCGCATGTCCCGCCGTATGATGATTCTCGGCGGCCTTGTCGGATATACACGCCAGCTGGACGCCCTGATGAATTCTGACGACGATGTACTGTACCACACCCGACACTTCATCGAATCCATAGAACGCCTGGAACCAGGAGAGGAAAAATGACCGAACGGCAAAAAGAGGCGGGCACCAGATTGAGTATAATTATCCTCGACGATGAACCCATTGTCTGCAAAAGACTGAAACCCACACTGCAACGAAAGGGGTATGAGGTCGAAACATTTTCCGACGGCCCCCTGGCCCTTGCCCGATTGGAAGAACGGGCCTTTGATATTGTCATCACAGACCTGAAGATGGGGACAATTGACGGTATGCATGTTCTTGAAAACGTTAAAGCGGCTCATCCGGACACCCAGGTTATAATCATTTCCGGATTTGCCACCCTGGAAACCGCCAAGGAATCGTTTAGAAAAGGAGCCTTTGATTTTGTCGCAAAACCGTTCAAAATCAATGAAATACTGGAATGTGTAAAACGCATTGAGGAAAACCGGAACAAAGGACAAAACTAATGTGGCTGCAACACCTGTTTAAAAAACAACGTTCCACCGAAACAACTCCGGCGGAAATAAATATCTGGCACCTGAAATCTCTCTTTAATAATTTCAGGAAGATACTTCATCTCAACAACCGTATTCTTGAGAATATGGCACGTATGGAACAATCGCTCGGTGGTGAATATATTTTTGAAAAATCCTTCCTGGAAAAAACGGTTCGGGTCATCGCCTCTGATGTGCACCACGTGACTTATAATCTCAATGCCCTGACCGAAAATGGTTATGTCCCCCTTTACGACAGGTACCAGGAAATCCGGATGATCCTGGATGATATCCTCTCCGGCAACACCAGGGCTCTGGCCTGCCCCCCTGTACTCCGGCTCCAGGATATCGGCTGGGAAATGGAGCCCCTGGTGGGTATAGACCTGGTCTGCCTGGCTGAGCTGAGACTTCATCCGGGCATTCAGGCGGGAATCGGCTTCATAGTCACGGCGGAAGGCACCCAGGCCCTTATTTCGGATGAAACCTCATCTAATCATATTTCAAATTCAGATGTCCAGTTTGGCATTGAAGAACAGTTCGGCAGACTTTTTCTTGAAGACAGCAGCCGACGCATATCAGTTGTCGCAACACAGATCAATGACGACATAGGTCTGACAAAGGACTTGGGCTCTTTCTTTATCGAACCTTCAGCGGATCACAGTAAACTGCTGGTACTTGAGAACAGCTCCCCCTCCCTGGAAAAGAAAGAACTCTTCGCCCGACAGGTGACTCCTGGGAAAACAGACAAGGTAACGATTTCCGAATATGTCGAACCCATCCCCATTCAAAACTATATTGACTGTCTCCAGTGGATCATTCAAAGCGTCGATCCGGGGCAGGGGAATACGGACGAGTCCCCTGTTCCCTTTGCCGTATTCATCAGACCTTCACCGCCTTTTACGATACACGGAACCCTGAAAACACGGGCGAGCATTTCAGAAACCACAACCCCCGCACTTTCGATCACTTCGCACCTGAAAGGCAAACCCGAATCAGGGGATTCCTATCTTTTAAGCCGGACCTTCCCCTTTAATCCGGTCCGGTCGGAAATAGTGACCAAATCCCAGTCAACCTGTTTTCCCGATGGCAACAGTGCCACCGGTCACCTGCCCGACAACGGTCATTTTCGCCGGGGTTCAGCCATAATCGGCAACAGCGATCTGAAAATGTTTGCGGAAACGGCCATGACCCTTGAACGAATAATGGGTGTGCCTATCCGGCTCCAGTGGGAATGCCTTGCCGATGGTACCTTTATCTTTACCCGCCTCTTTCCCTACCTGGAAACCTCGGAAGAACCGACAGCCCTGGAACTTCTTGAGGAACAGCAGAGCGCAGAACTTCTCTGCCAGGGAACACAGATTGTTCAGGAGGGAGTAGCTGCCGGTCATGTTTTCCATGTTACAAATGAAACCGCCCTGGAAGATTTTCCACCGGGGGCCGTTGCCGTGGCCCGAACGGCAACGCCCGAACTGACCCCCATTCTACAGCGGGCATCGGCTATTTTAACGGAATATGGTAATGTCACGGGGCACCTGGCCACCGTGGCGAGGGAAATCAGTCTCCCCGCGGTTTTCGGTGTCCCCGATGTCCTTACCAGGCTCCCTGAAGGTAAGGAAATAACTGTGGATGCGGGCCAGCTCAAAATTTATAAAGGAACCCTCAACACCCTTTTGCGGGTCGGCAGCAGGAAGATGAACCTTTCACCCGCAGATCCCGAATACAGGATCCTTCGCCGCCTCCTGCGTTTTATCATGCCCCTGCATCTCACCAATCCGGAAACGCCCAATTTCTGCGTGGAAGGATGCAAAAGTTTTCATGATATTATCCACTTCTGTCATGAAAAATCTGTTGACGAACTGGCCCACTTCCAGGAACGCCATCCCGGTCTCGGCTCAATCCGCACCAGAAGAATGCGCCTCGATATCCCCATGGATATCCGTGTCCTGGATATCGGGGCGGGGGTGAATGAACAGTTTGAAAAAGATCCGGTGGCTGAAAATATCAGGCAGGGACCATTTTCCGTATTTCTGGAGGGCCTCCTCAATCCGGATGCCTGGGAAAACGACATCCCCTCTCTTGGTCTGCGCGATATCATCTCCAGCATGCCCAGGACAATGAATATCATGTCACCCACAGCCGCCGAAAGTTTTGGCGAGAACCTGGCCATAGTAGATCACGACTATATGAACCTCAGCCTCCGCCTTGGCTATCATTTCAGTGTCGTTGATGCCCATATCGGTGATGACATGCATCGCAATTATGTCTATTTCCGCTTCTCGGGCGGAATGGCCAATCCGGACAGACGCGCACGCAGGGCACAGTTTATCTGCAATGTATTGCGTGACATGAACTTCAAGGTCTCCCTCAAGAGCGATCTTGTCGTGGGAAGACTGAAATTTGAAGAGACGCTCCTGCTGAAATCATCTCTCTATGTTCTGGGTGCACTGACAACCTTCTCCCGTCAGCGTGACACCAGTCTCTATTCCGACAATGAAACAAACATCCTCTATGAATTTTTTGATAAAACCTTTTTAAGCCATTTTCATGAAACCGCGAAGAAAGGACGGCGGGCAATCGCACCACCCGAAGAAATTTAATACCTGAATTCTGCACTTCAGAGATATACCCTGTCCACACAGGAGACTTATATGTTCAAACGACTTTTGCAATACTATACAGACCGGAAACAGAACAGGGAGCGGATTGCCCTGGAAGAACTCAAGGCCCGCTATCATACCTTCCGCATTTTTCTTGAAAACAACGGCAGGGCCCTGGAACTGATTACCGGAATTGACGCCAACCTTATTCGGGGAGAAGAACGGGACATCCGCAAGGCCACAGATGAACTCCTCGGGATAATCTCCGAACTGATTGACGGTTTGAACCTCCTTTCCGGTTCATCATACACCTATCTCTATCCGATGCATGGACAGTTGAGTGAAAAACTGTTTGGAGCCCTGAAAGAACTTGCAGACCTCCCCGTTGATCGAAATTACTGTATTCCCCTGGATGAACTTGAAACGGAATCCTATCTCTACACGGGCAGGAAAGCGGCAAATCTGGCCCAGCTGAGAAAAATCGCCCTGCCGGTACCAAATGGCTATGTCTGCACCACCCACGCCTGCAAGGATTTTCTGGCCACAAACGATCTCGCATCAGAAATCCGACATCTTCTCAGGGGTGTCGAACAGGGACAGATGGATGTGGCCGCTGCCTCAAACAAGATCAGGCTGCAGATCCAGCAGACCGCCCTTCCAGAAGAAATCGCCTCGGCCCTGTCCGGTTCCTATGACTGCCTGAAAGAAAGTGAACATGAAACAGGTAACAATACATTCGCCATATCGGTCCGCTCCAGTGGAGTCAGTGAAGACAGTATAGAGCACTCGTTTGCCGGACAGTTTGCCTCCATTCTCAACGTCATTGGACACCAGTCTCTTTATGATGCCTATAAACAGGTGATTGCCAGCGGCTTCAGTGAAAGAGCCATCTCCTACCGTATGAATGCCGGTCTCTCTCCCGTTGATTTTAACCTGGCGGTTCTCTGCCAGGTTATGGTTCCCGCCAAATGTGCCGGCGTCATGTTCACAGTAGACCCATCGGATCCTTCCAGCAACAGAATGCTCATCAGCGCGGTCCCGGGCCTGGGAACCCTGGCCGTGGAAGGCTCCGCCCCTGCTGATCTGTACAAACCGCTGCGTCCCGCTCAATATCGATCTGATTCCGATGAGACGAAAATCGAGCCGTTCCCTGCAGGAATTATCAGTGAGGACCGCGCCGCCCAGCTGATGGATGGTGCCCAGATAAGCGTTAAAACAATACGGGAAGTGGCGACACCCTCGGGCGGACTCCACCAGGAAACCCTGTCCGAAGAAGAAGCGCAGGCATCCCTGCTGACCCTTCAGGAACTTGGAAAACTGGTTGATTACGGGGAACTGATAGAAAGCCTTGAGGGGCGGGGACAGGATATTGAATGGGCCTGCTCAGAAAAAACAGGTATTTCCATTCTCCAGGCACGCCCTTTGCGCCTGACCGCAAAGGGAAGCCGAAAACGCAGACAGCAGGATGAGTCTGAACCCCTGCTGACAGGAATCTGTGCCTCTTCAGGAAAAACAACCGGGCAGGTCCAGCTTGTCAATTCTTCCGTAGATCTGGCCAAGCTTACCTATGGCAGTAACAATAATCTTGATCAGGTTCCCTGCATTCTTGTCCTTTCCCAGTCCATTGTGGATGCGGCCAGCCTGATCCCGAAATGTGCCGGGACAATTGTCGACATAGGAAATCCCACTGACCATCTTTCCTGTATAGCAAGGGAACAGGGCATTCCAATGATTACCGGAGCGGAAAAAGGCTCATCAACCCTTGAAAACGGTCAGTGGATCATCCTTGATGCCGATTCGGGCGTGGTAAGAGAGGCCGGTCCCTCTCTTCAGGATGCCGCCATCAAAGCCCATATCAAGCGGCACAGGCAGAAATCAGAGCGTCGCCCTGGAACTGCCGGACAACCTGATGGGGAAACGAAAAAAACCATCTCCCCTGAACGAGAAAAACTTCGGAACATGATTGTACCCCTGAACCTGACGGATACCTATGGTGCAACATTCTCCCATCTTGAATGCCAGTCATTCCATGATATCATCAGGTTTACCCATGAAATGGCGGTCCTGTCCATGTTCAATACAGGGGACATGATTATGGACTATGCCGGCGGCATGCTGCATCCCCTGGAAATAGGGGTTCCCTTCTCATTTCTGGTCATTGATGTGGGCGGCGGTATCAGAAGAGATAAGAAAAGTTCACTCCTGAAGCAACTGGCTATTCATAAACCTCTGAGCACGGACGACGTCCTCTCCGTCCCCCTGCTCGCCCTCTGTGAAGGGCTGACAACTCCAGGACTTTCCTGGCATACGGAACCGGATGCCGGTGCCATGGCCGATGTTTTTTCCCGTGGCATGTTCGATAAACGGGGAGCCAGGCCCCTGGGGTCATTTAATTATGCTCTTGCAGCCCGCGATTACCTCAATCTTAACGCCAGGGTGGAATTTCACTTTGCCATGCTGGATGCCATCTGCGGAAGAGACACCCACGCAAATTATATCCGTTTCCGTTTCAAGGGCGGCGGTGCCGGCATGGAAAGAAGCCACCGGCGGGCCCTGTTCCTCCAGCTTATCCTGGAACATAACGGATTCTATACCACGGTAATCGGAGATCTTGTGACAGCTTCCCTGACCGGTGCCTCAAAACAGACGGTCTATGAACAGCTAATCATGCTCGGTCGGCTCTTCGGTTTCAGCCGCTTTCTCGATGGAATCATGACGGACGACGACAGTCCTCACCTGCTGGCCAACGCCTTTCTGGAAGGGAAATACGACACCAGGGAAATCGCTGCGAGTGCAACGGAGGAATAAATGATTCACGATAGAAGACAAAAACTTTTCCGGGATACTGATTTCCTGATCAGCCGAACCGCCTTGCTACGCGATCCGTATGCCGGGTGATGTGGGAGGGCTCCTCAGTAATGGGGAGTCCTGTCCCGATTGGATGTTGTATTTATGCCTTTGATCCTGAGGGCTTATTGTCAATACATGCATCTATTAGAAAGATATATGGATCATTTTCCATTTCTAATTCTTTTAAAATTTTCTTTACACGTACAATTTCATTTTCAGTGAAATAGATGATGACCTTGAAACCAATTTTTGCGTCACTAGCTTTTTTGTAAATATCTAGCTGTTTTTGTAGATTCTTTTTTAATTGTGTGTTTTTTGCAAGTTTGAATTCAACTAACGAGTCTGTAGAAAAACACTTCCCACAACTACAATTTTCCAGCAGAATTATTCAATAATCGAAAATTTCACAATAATTCTGAAAAATTTCATGATAGAAAACCACTTTTCCCGGTAAAAACCCTCAATAATGCATTTTGCTGTATCAGTTCCTGTTCATAACCTGCTTTTTCAGCTCTTTTCCTGACAATCTACACGAAACCCATTCCATACGCATGCACCTTTTTCAGGTTATGGATTATACAGAAAAGATGTTCGGTATTTCCAAGCACATAGGTTGTTTTAGCTTGAAAATTAAGTATGCTATACACCAGAACACCCATTAGTCGAGCCTGACCCCTGTCCGTCTAACTGAAATCACAGGGCCGGATCTGATCCTCTTGATAACATTTTGCAGCTCGACTGCCGACAAAGAGTAGACCAATTGCCCGAAATTCATTCGCATTAATTGGCGACCCTTTTCCGTTCCAACTTGATATAACAGATCATACGTCAAGTGAAACTGCGGCTCTGCCCCTTACCCGAGTGACGTCTTAACTGGATGGTGGATCTCACCAAGCCGATCCCTTTGACTGCGC
>NZ_JBPLBA010000139.1:0-18445 GCF_054039375.1 Desulfomarina sp.
GGAAACAGTTCTTGCCTCGGGGCTTGTGGAGAGAATAGGAGAGGAAAAGGGTGTTGTTTCGTGTGCTTTGAGGCCCGGAACAGATTCACAGGCGAAGGTAAAGAGGCTGGAGAAAGTAGAGGATCACAGTAAGGGAATGCGACTGGCGGTTGAGGTCCTGACCAATCCTGTGAACGGAGTGATTTCCGCAAAAGACGATATTGAGGCCATAGGCCACAGGGTTGTTCATGGTGGTGAGGATTTTCATAGTCCGACATTGATAACCACAGAAGTTCTTAAAGCAATAGAGAATAATGTGGCACTTGCTCCTCTGCACAATCCGGCGAATCTCGATGGAATAAGGGTGGCAGGTGAACTTTTTCCGGGGGTAAAACAGATTGCAGTTTTTGATACCGCTTTTCACCAGTCCATTCCTCCAAAAGCCTACCATTATGCGCTGCCTTTTGAGCTTTATGAAAAAGAAAGAATCCGTCGTTATGGCTTTCATGGTACCTCTCATCAGTATGTGGCTGAGGAATGCGCAAAACAGATGAACAGATCGCCGGAAGACCTTAACCTGATAACTGTTCACCTTGGGAACGGATGCTCCATGTGTGCAGTAGAGAAGGGCAGGAGTGTTGACATATCCCTTGGTTTCACCCCGTTGGAAGGATTGGTCATGGGAACACGGAGTGGAGATGTTGACCCTGCCATACATTTATTTCTGGCCAGAAACTGCGGGATGGATATCCGGCATATTGATGATATGCTCAATAAAGAATCCGGTCTGAAAGGGCTCTGTGGGATGAATGATATGCGTGATATCCATGAGCAGATTGCGGCGGGAAACAAAAGGGCGTTTTTGGCCCTTGAGGTTCAGACCTATCGAAACCGTAAATATATCGGTGCGTTTATGGCTGTGCTGGGCAGGGTAGATGCCATTGTCTTTACTGCCGGTATAGGGGAAAATGACGGTATTGTCCGGGCAAAAAGCCTTGAAAAAATGGAACATTTCGGTATTGAATTAGATCCTCAAAGAAATGATCAGCGAGTCAGGAAACCGGTCCTGCTCAGCAGTGACAGCAGCAGGGTTCAGGTATGGGGAATTCCCACCAATGAAGAACTTGCAATCGCCCGTGCGTCAAAAGCAGTATTGACAGGAGAGGGCATGGCGGAGTGATCAGGTTTTTCTCGTAACATCCCTGAATCGCTCGAAAAGTGTAAGGAGATTGTTGTGTTTTTCAGAAATCTCACGCCAGGTGGTGGCGGACGGCAACCATGCAAACCTGTTGTTTCCGGCTATCGTTTCTTTTGCCTGAAGGTATATTTCTTTCTGGAAAAATGAGATGTGACATTTTTCGTAATCTTTATGTTCCTCGCCGGCCAGTCGGCATTCAAGGAGCGTTAGAATTGCCCGGAAAAGCTGTTTTCGCTGTTGTGACAGGGATGCGTATTCCAGGCACCAGAAACAGGATTCAGCCGCTTGCTGGTGGTGTTGCAGTGCCAGGAGAATATATGTTCTGAGTTCGCCGACGCAGAGATCGTGCCATGGATTGCTTTTTTCAAAAAGTATACCGATCAGATCAGATATCAGCTGATGCGGGCCTAATGTGTTCTCTTCCAGTTGATGGAGAACGGAATGCAGGTCTTCCTCATTGAGTTGAGGCAGCTGCAGCAGAAGTCGACGGAGAGCTGCCGATTTATTTTTGTTGTTCCAGACCAGGTCATCCACCGGATATATCTCTGACATTCCGGGGATAATAATTCTGCAGACATCCATGTTGAATTGGTTGTATTCCCGATAATAGATTGGGAATCCAGAGGAAAGAATAATCGTTTTGATCTGGTGGAGTTCTTCGCTGGTGGTTCCTGAAAAATTCCAGGGAGAAAAAGTATATTCAGCGTTGTCTCGAAACATCTGCCAGGACAACAGTCCGTCTGAATTGATAAAATGGCTTTCAATATTATAACTTTCCGCTGTGAGGGACAGGTCGTACACGGGGGGCTGGAAACGGGAGAGATGGTCAAGTTTTCGCCCCTGGAGCAGTTCTGTCAGAGTACGTTCGATTGCGATATCGAAGCGAAGACTTGCACCAAATGATGCAAATGCACTTCCGCTTTCAGGATGGAAGAGAAGAACGCAGATGACCGGGAAGCTGCCCCCGAGAGAACTGTCTTTTACCATGACCCTGTAACCATGGCCCCTCAGTTTTTCAAGGATCATCATGATGGCCGGGGAATGAGCAAAAAAATGCTCTGGAATATCCGGAAGGGCCAATCCTTCGGCGATGACCCGATTTTTGACATGTCTTTCAATTATCTCGTAAAGTGCCTGACAGAAACATTCTTCCCGGCTGTTGCCTGCTGCCATGCCGTTACTGACATAGAGATTGTGGAGCAGGGCAACAGGAAAATTGACAGTGTTTCCATTTTCCAGATTGGTAAACGGCAGACAACAGATACCTTTCCCTGAAGCAGCGCTGTTATGCTCCAGGAGATGCTCTTCCTCTAAATCTCCGTGCGGATCATAGAAATCCAGCAATTTTTCTGTGAGCAGTTGCCTGTTTCTGTTGAACGATGGCAGCCATATTTCGTCCGGAAAATGGAGAAATGGACTGTTTTTAATCATGCCTTCAAGATAATAATCGTCGAAAAAGAAGCCGGTGGCCAATCTTTCCAGAAATTCACCAAGGCCGCTGGCCAGGGCTGCCTGTCTGGAAATTCCCTTGCCGTTGGTATAGAAAAAAGGTGCGTTTTTCAGGTACAGATGGACTGACCAGCAATAAGGGGCCGGGTTGAGCCAGTGAGTTGTTTCGGGGAGGAGGTCGGATTGATAGAGTATACTGGTAATTCTTTTTATGGTGTTTTCGAGGGGGGCATCCTTGCCAGCTGGTGAGGTCGTGAATTCCATCATATTGAGCTGCTAAAGTTTTTGAATTCCGGGAGGTTGCTCAGATTGTGCCGGCTTTCCTGAGAGAATCTGCGAGGAATTCAACGACAAAACGAGCTTTTTCTCCGGAATGATGCTGGAGGAGATTATCCTGGATATGCATGACACAGGTAGGACAGGCAGTGGCGACATACTCAACATTTTCTTTTTGAATATTATTGATTTTATGATCGTTGATTTTTATTGCTGTTTCATAATGGGTCAGGCAGTAGCTTCCGGCACTGCCGCAGCAGACAGCAGCGTCCTGCATTTCCCTGAATATCAATCCGGGGATTTTTTGCAGCAGGGATCTTGGTTCTTTGCGGATATCCTGTCCCCGGTTTAAATGGCAGGGATCATGGTATGTTACTCTGCAGGGTAACATACCAAAATCATTCGGGCCGAACTGTATTTCTTTTACCAGAAACTCGTTGATATCGTAAACTTTATTGCAAAAATCTCTTAATTCGTCACAATTGTCAATAAAAAGCTTTATTTCCTTTTTCAGGGCCAGTCCGCAGGAGGAGCAGGAAACAATAATGGCGTCCAGGTCATAGCGTCTGAAGAGATTGAAATTGTGTTTCATAAGGTTTGCGGCTCCTTCGTAGTCACCATTGGCCAGGACCGGTGTTCCACTGCATTTCTGGTCCCGGGGGATGATGACTTCATAACCGTAGCCGGTGAGGATATCGACAACGGATTTCACTACATTTGTGTAAATGAGGTTACCGGCACATCCCGTAAAATATCCTATTCGTTTAACAGGCTTACCTTGTTTCGACGGGATGACTTCCGGGTAGAGACTCTGAGCAGGGCGAAGAGCAAGCCTGGGAAAGTAGCGACGTTTTGAAAAGCCGAACAGGGGGAACAGGTGCCGAACAGGGGGAACAGGTGCCGAACAGGATTGCCGGGGCCGATATCAAGAAGAAGCCTCTGTATAAGACCGATAAGAACGGCTCCAGCTATAACCGGCCATTTTCGCCAGAGAAGTTGGCGGAAGATAAGTGCCTTGAACAGGCCCAGTCCTTCACGGGTGGTAATATACCAGCGAAGTCGGAGAACGACATGCTCGGGACTGACTCCTGCCGGGCAGTTTGCCGAACAGGTCTTGCAGTTGAGGCATTCATTGATCGCATCCTTGACTCTGGAAGTAATCTGCAGATCTCCAGAGACAATTTTTTCAGCGAGTTTGTTTTTACCCCTGGCAACGTAGAGTTCGTTGCCTATTTCTTTGAAGACCGGGCAGACACTTCGACATTTTCCACACTGCATGCACTTCTGGAATTCCCGGGCTGCGTGGAGAAGATGGGATTCCGCCTTTTTTTGCTGTCCCTGAACTGTCATAATTGATTCTCCTGGGGTCAATTGGAGACTGAATATGAAAAATCAAACATTTTCCCTGGATTGAGGAGGTTTTCCGGATCAAATGTTTTTTTTATGTCCCGCAACATCTTAATTCCGGCAGAACCGATCTGGTCTTCAAGAAAAGGCTTTTTTTCCAATCCGATTCCATGTTCACCGGAAATGGTCCCTTCCAGGTCTATAGCAAGTCTGAAGAGTTCTCTTACCGCTTTTTCGGTTCGTTTCATCTCGTTTGTATCGTTTTTATCAATAAGAAATGTCGGATGAAGGTTGCCATCCCCGGCATGACCGAAAATACCGACCATGAGATTATATTTCGTGGCAATATTGCAGATTCCCCTGACCATGTCAGGTAGTTTTGAACGGACAACAGTGGCATCTTCCAGGATGAGGTTTGGTTTTACATTGGCCAGGGCATTGAGGGCGATTCTTCGACCTTCAAAGAGGAGATTTCGCTCTTTCGTATCCCGGGCCAGGGAAAAATCTCTGGAGTTGTTTTTTTCAGCAGCTTTCTCGGTTTTCTTCATTTCTCCGATTGCCGAATTTTTTTCGCCATCAGTTTCAATGAGAAGAACTGCTTCGGCGTCCCTTGGCAGATTACAGTCTTTGAAATTCTGGATGGCATTAATGGTGGTATTGTCCATGAATTCCATGGTGGAAGGGGTCACACCGCAGGCAATTATGTCAGAAACACATTGGGCTGCATCGTCAAGGGTATCGAAAATCACCAGGGCTGACTCACGATGCTCTGGGATAGGGCGAAGGGCAAGGGTTACCTCGGTAATGATCCCAAGCAGTCCTTCACTGCCGACAAAAACTGGTTCAAGGTTAAAGCCGGCAACGTGTTTGACACATTTGCTGCCGATGGTGACAATATCTCCTTTCGGCAGGACAATTTTCAGCATTTTGACATAATCTTTGGTTACGCCGTATTTTAACCCGCGAAGTCCGCCGGCATTTTCAGCAATATTTCCACCAATGGTTGAAAATGAAACACTTCCGGGATCTGGTGGATAAAAAAGATTTGCAGAGGCCGTTATCGGGTCAATATCTCCGGTGGTCATTCCGGTTTCAACTGTAATCAGACGATTTTCAGGATCAAACTCTATCAATTTCCGCATCTGATCCAACACGAGAACAACACCTTTTTCAATGGGGACTGAACCTCCTGACAATCCACTTCCCTGGCCCCTTGGAGTAACAGGGATGTGCTCACGATAGGCAAACTGCATGAGGCTGCTGACCTGATCAGTGGAGGTGGCAAAGACAACAGCTTCCGGTGTTTTCTCAATATGTGATGCGTCGTAGCTGTAAGCAATCATATCTTCCGGTTGGTGCAGAAGCCCATCATTTCCAAAAATAGAGGAGAGTTCTTCCAGGTGCCTTTTTTTCATAGTGACCTCGACCATGTTTTGATGTTTTATTAGGTTTATTGGTAATACCAATATCTTTTTTTTAAAAATATGTCAAATAAATAATAAACCAAGAAAAAAATACTTTTTTTCGTAGTTATAATGAAAGTTACATAAATGGTATTACCAATATGAGTGGTTGGTGTTATTTAAAAATGGGTGCGACAGGGTATGGAAAAATGTTTCCAAATAAGAAAGACGTGATATATAATTCCGTCTTGGTTGCATGGAATATTGCATGTAAATTTTGCGGTGGGGTTCACAACCATGAAAAAGGGGAATTTGGGGGTAAATTCATTGAGAATAGAAGTGGTTGGGGTGATATAGTGTGGGATATTGTGAAAAGCAAAGGTGGATCAGGATCATCAAATTTCTGTGCAAAGAAGGATATTTTTTTAGGTGAGAAATCCCTGAAATGTCCCGATTCGGAAAAATATTGTAAATTTCGTTCCTCCTGCTGCATAAATTTTCTGGAAAATGAGAGGCGGCAAGAAACTGAGCAAACGCTCGGTAAATAAGGGAGTGGTGAAATAAAAAAACGTGGAGAACCTTACGAGGTAAAGGTTGTATCAAATTTAATGATATTCTTTAGAAGAAAAAAGAATGATTGTTTGGCTGTCAATTGATGTACTTATAGAGGGAATTTTGTCAATTACAAGTTGTAAGTGAAATTATTTATGATATATTTGTCTGTTGTATCCGAGCCCTGTGTTGAACGTTTTGTAAAGGCGGTTTTTCTTTTGCTGCATGGCGACGACAAAACTTTATTCTGATCGGGTATAACTGCAGGTATTTTGCCGGGTTGTGTTATTGGTGTATTAAAGAAAATGATTAAATCCACCAGGCATCATAGACAAAAGGAAAATCGCATGGACAATTGTCGAGTTACCTTTCTTCCCCATGATAGAGTTATAACAGTACCGGAAGGAGAGAGTCTTCTCAGGGCTGCACTTGAAGCGGGTGTTCACATCAACGCCTCCTGCGGAGGGGAGGGCGTCTGCGGCAAATGCAGAATTCTGGTCGAAAAGGGGGAAGTGGAAGAGGGTGTATCTGAGCGGCTTGACGCTGAAGATATCGAAAAAGGATACCGTCTGGCCTGTCTGACGAGGATCAGTGGGGATGTTACTGTCAGGATCCCAATAGAGTCCAGTGTCGACAAGAGTGTTATGCTCACCCAGGTAACACCCCGCAGGACTGCCAAGATCCAACATCCTGATTTTGAGAGCCTCAAGGAAGAAGGACTTTTTATTCCTCCGGTCGAAAAAGTGTATCTTGAGCTGCCTCCTCCGGATCCCCAGAATAATATGCCGGATGTGACCCGGCTTATTGAGTTTCTGAAAGTGCAGGCGAATGAGCACAAACTTGAGCTTACTCTCCCGGTTATCAGGAAACTTCCCGGTGTGTTGCGGGAAAATGATTTTAAGCTCACCTTGACTCTGGTTCGCCCTGTCAGAGATGATGGAAAGACACTGATTCTTGATATCCAGGGAGGAGATGTCAAGGACGAAAATTATGGTGTTGCTCTAGATATCGGTACAACGACAATTTATGGACAGCTCATTAATCTTGCCACCGGTGAATGTCTTGCCGAGGCCGGGGACTTCAACGGTCAGATCAGTTACGGTGAAGATGTCATAACCCGGCTTATTTATGCCGAAAAACCTGGTGGTCTCGATAAACTTCAGGAAGTGGTTGTTGCAACAATCAACAGTGTTCTCAAACGGATTGTTGCAAAATCAGGAATAGACCCGGATTTTGTTTCCACTATTACCTTTTCGGGTAATACAACCATGACCCAGCTGTTTTTGTCAGTGGATCCCAGGAATATTCGCCGAGCTCCATATGTTCCCACAGCGACTCTCTATCCGCCTTTCAGGGCTGCTACGGTAGGGATTGAATTAAATGATCACGTGATTGCCCTGGTTTACCCACAGGTTTCAAGTTTTGTTGGTGGTGATATTGTGGCTGGTGTCATGGGGTCGGGAATGTACAGGAACGAAGAACTGACCCTGTTTCTGGATATCGGAACCAATGCCGAGCTGGTTGTGGGAAATAAGGACTGGCTGGCATGCACAGCCTGTTCCGCAGGACCTGCCTTTGAAGGTGGAGGTATCGAATTCGGGATGCGTGCCGCCAAGGGAGCTATTGAAGATTTTTCTATTGATCCGGTGACCTTTGAACCGATGATTTTCACCATTGGGGACGTGAGTCCGAAAGGTATCTGTGGTTCGGGGCTGATCACCATGACTGCCGTGATGTTCGAGGCGGGAGTAATCAATAACAGGGGAAAATTCAATCGTGATCTGGATACTCCGAGAATAAGGAAGAGAAATGATGTGTGGGAGTATGTTCTGGTCTGGAAGGATCGGACACAGATTGATCGGGATATCGCCCTGACTGAACCGGATATAGATAATCTTATCCGGGCCAAAGGTGCGATCTACAGCGGCTGCCTGACATTGCTTGAAGAAGTTGGCCTGACAATGGATATGGTTGAGCATATCATATTGGCGGGTGGTTTTGGCAGCTATATTGATCTCGAAAAAGCAATGACTATCGGACTGTTGCCCGAAATTGACCCCGACTGTGTCACGTTTATTGGGAATGGCTCTCTTATGGGAGCGAGGATGAGTTCACTGACCAACAGAATCAGAAAAGATGTTGTGGAAGTGACAAAGAAAATGACAAATTTTGAGTTGTCGGAGACTCCGTCCTATATGGATAATTATGTCGCAGCCATGTTTCTTCCTCATACCGAAATTGAGAAATTTCCGAAACTCAAAAAAAGGATGGAAGAGAGAAAGAAGAATCTGTAGACCGGTGGACAGTCGCCGGCAGTATCAACAGGCCGGCTTAAAATAGAAATAATAATAAATAGATTTTGTACCTCTTGTTCTTTGGTTATGTTTGAAAAGGGGAGATCGGTTTCGTACTGTGATACCAATCTTCTGGAGAAAAAATACTCACCAGTAAGGAGGCAAAAGTGGGATTTGAAATCAAGAAGGAATCCTATACCGGCGGCATAAAAGAAATTACCATAGGTAAGGGAGATTCCGCCATTACCGTAGGCGGTGAGACATGTTACCCTTTTTATACCTTTGAAGGGGATATGCCCAATAAACCCATTGTCGCCATGGAAATATGGGATATGGAACCGGAGGATTGGCCGGAACCTGTAATGGCCCATTTTAAAGATGTTATGTCCGATCCCGCAGCATGGGCTAAAAAATGTGTCGATGAATTTGGCGCAGATGCAATCGTCGTTCAGTTGAAAAGTATTGATCCGAACGATAAGGATGCAAGTCCCGAGTCTGCAGCGGAAACTGTTGAAAAGGTTCTCGATGCTGTTAACGTCCCTGTAATTGTCTGGGGCTGTGCCAATCCTGAGAAAGATGAGCAGGTTCTCAAGGTAGTTGCGGAAAAATGCCAGGACCGGAATCTGGTCATTGGACCAGTAGAAGAGAAAAATTATAAAGGAATCGGGGCGGCAGCCATGGGATATGGTCATACCCTCATTTCCTCTTCTCCAATTGATGTCAACCTTGCAAAACAGGTTAATATTCTGCTTGAAAATCTTGGTATGCCGATGGATCGGATTCTTGTGGATCCGACAACCGGTGGACTGGGGTACGGTATGGAATATACCTATTCTGTTATGGAAAGACTGGCTATGGCATCCCTGCTCCAGGGTGATGACAAACTGCAGTTCCCCATGATCAACAACCTCGGTAACGAGGTATGGAAATGTAAGGAAGCCAAACAGACAGTTGAGGAAGCTCCGGTTCTCGGAGACCCTGAAAAACGTGGTATTCTGATGGAGGCAGTTGGTGCTGTTTCCTATCTCATGAGTGGTTCCAATATCATGATTATGAGACATCCCGAAGCAATTCGTCTGGTCAAGGCGTTTATTGATGGTGTTTCTGATGGGACTTCTGTTTCGGAAGTTGAGGGAATTAAGAAGGTGCTGGGCGATGTGGAAGTTGATTTTGCAGCCCTTGCTCCTGAGCTTGATCTGACTATCAAGGAGGAAGAGAAAAAAGCAGCTCCCGCTAAAAAAGCAGCACCTGCAAAGGCCGCACCGGAGAAGAAAAAAGCGTCGAAACCTGCAGCTAAAGCGGCAGCGGCTCCGAAGGCTGAAGTGAAAGAAGAGAAGAAGGCCGAACCGGAAGTCGATCCGGAAGTTAAGGCTAAGATGGAAGCCGAAGCCAAGGCCAAAGCGGAAGCGGAAGCCAGGGCTAAGGCCGAGGCCGATGCAAAAGCAAAAGAGGAGGCTAAAGCCAAAGCGGAAGCAGAAGCGAAAGCGAAAGAGGAAGCAGAAGCTAAGGCCAAGGCCGAGGCTGAAGAGGCTGCCCGCAAAGCTGAAGTGGCAGAGCGTGAAGCTGCTGAAAGAGCTTTGAAAGAAAAGCGAGCCAGGGAACATAAATCAGATGTTGCCATGATGTCTGAAGACGGTGAGGACATCCCTGTAACGGCTGCTGCAGTTCAGAAAGATCAGCTGGAAAAAATGATGGAAATGCTGAATCGGATGCACAAGAGAATTTAAAAGATATCAATTTATCACGTACGGAGGTGTAGTTATTAGCGTAACTAATTGATAGTCTACAATAAATCCATGAGGAGGACCTCAAATGGCAGAAGCAACGAAAGCAAAAGCAGTAAAAGCCCCTAAAGTCGCTGATCCAATGGAAGCGACGATGGAGCCGGCAACCCAGGATATGCTGCGCAGAGCGCAGAAACTGGGTATCGACACCGTATTTGATCGTGCAGTAACCATGAAACCCTGTGCCATCGGTATGCAGGGTATCTGTTGTAAAAACTGTGCTATGGGACCCTGCCGACTTCCCTTGCCAAAAGGCGGGATTGATGGAGAAGATACGAGAAAAGGCCTTTGTGGTGCTACTGCAAACACTATTTGTGCAAGAAACTTTGTGAGAATGATTGCCGGTGGTGCTGCGGCGCATTCAGATCATGGTCGTGGGGTGGCGGAAACTTTCCTGTCTGCAGCCAGAAAAAGTGCCAAGGATTATTCCGTAAAAGATCCTGCGAGATTAATTCAGATCGCTCCTTATTTCGGTGTTGCGACAACGGTTGAAGAAGATGGCGTGACCAAAGACCGTGATATCGATGAAATTGCTCTTGCGGTTGCGGAAAAAGCCGTCCGTGAGTGGGGAAAACCTGAACTGACTGCCAGCTATATTAAGAGAGCTCCGAAACCTTTACAGGAAAAGTGGGAAAAAGAAGGGGTTGTGCCCAGAAACGTCGACCGGGAAATTGTTGAATGTATGCACAGGACCCTTATGGGCGTTGATCAGGATTATAAAAACCTGATGAAGCAAGGTGTCCGGGCTTCTCTTGCTGATGGATGGTGTGGTTCCATGATAGGAACGGATCTGCAGGATGTTATGTTCGGCAGCCCGTCTCCATTGCAGGCTGAAGCAAACCTGGGAGTAATGAAAGAAGATCATGTCAATTTGATCGTTCATGGTCATGAACCGCTGCTTTCTGAAATTATTATTGCGGTTGCCCAGTCTCAGGAAATGGTTGATTATGCGAAAAGCAAAGGTGCAAAAGGTATACAGCTTGCCGGAATCTGCTGTACAGCCAATGAGATGTTACAGCGTCATGGCGTACCACCGGCAGGAAACTTCCTGCAGCAGGAGTTCGCTATTATTACAGGTGCCTGTGATGCAATGGTAGTTGATGTGCAGTGCATCATGCAGAACCTGGCAAATGTCGCGAAATGCTTTCATACAAAACTGATCACCACTCATCCCATCGCAAAAATTGAGCAGGATAATGTCATTCATATTGAATTTGATGAACATTATGCCATGGAAGATGCCAAGCGAATTGTCAAGATAGCCATTGATAATTTTGAAAATCGCGGTGCAGACGTGATGATTCCCAAGCAGAGATCAATTCAGGTCGCCGGTTTTGGGGTGGAATCCATTCAATATCATCTGGGCGGAAGTTTCCGTGGAAGTTATTACACACTGAATGACAATATTATTAATGGCCGTATTCGTGGTGTTGCCGGTGTTGTTGGCTGTAATAATGCCAGGACCAAGCATAATGAAGAGCATATTGTTCTGATAAAAGAACTGCTCAGAAACGATGTTCTTGTACTGGTTACCGGATGCAGCGCAATTGCTGCCGGGGTACATGGCCTTCTCACTCCCGAATCAGCTGCGGTTTATTGTGGTCCCGGGCTTGCTGAGGTTTGTGAAACTGTTGGTATTCCTCCTGTTCTGCATCTCGGATCCTGTGTTGATAACAGTCGTATTCTTCTGGCGGCGACCGAGATGGTGAAAGCCGGCGGTCTTGGTGATGATATCTGTGACCTGCCTGCAGCAGGGAGTGCACCTGAATGGATGAACGAAAAAGCTATCGCCATCGGGCAGTATTTTGTCGCTTCCGGTGTATACACTGTATTCGGTTATCATATGCCGCTTGAAGGTGCTCCGGTATTTAAGGATTATCTCTATAAAGAGATGGAAGAAATCTACGGTGGTATGTGGGATTGTGAGCCCGATCCTATCAAGCATGCCCATAAGATGATTGCTCATATCGATAAGAAACGTAAGGAGCTCGGTATAGACAAGGCCCGTGAGAGGGTGTTGATGGATATGGCCGACAGACAGGCCCTCGGAATAGAATAAACCAGCGATATTACGTTATTATTAATCCTTAAATGAAGGAGTAAAGCATGTCAAGATTAGTAGCATTTGCGGCTATACAGGGCGGATATAAAGTTGTGTCGGAAGTGGAAGGGGAACTTGAAAAAGCCCTTCAGTCCTACGATGCCAGCACAGAAATAGGTTTTCCAAATACGGCGTATTATCTGCCGGTTATTTACTCGCTGACAGGAATAAAATGTGAGACTCTTGAGGATCTGAAAAAACCGATGGAATTTGCCCGTGGGCTTCTTCCGCCTCATATTAAAGGCAAGAATCATCTTCCTTACCTTGGACCACTTCTTGATGCTGGTATGGCTGGAATATTCGCCTATGAGGTAAAAGAGGCTTTACGTATTCTTGAAGAACCCGATTTTTATATTCCAACGGAAGATCCCGATATTGAAGCGGGTAAGATGTGGGTTGGACCCGCGGATGATACCATCCTGAGGAAGCGTGGTGTTGAATTTGTTGATGGATCCGCTCCAGGATTTGCAGCAGTTGTCGGGGCTGCCCCGGACGCTGAAACTGCAAAAATGATCGTCGAAGATTATCAGAAGAAGAGTCTCTATATTTTCTGTGCGGCTCATCATAATGGTAAAACGATTATCGAGCAGTGTCTTGAAGCTGGGATGCAGGTGGGTTGGAATACCCGTATTGTGCCATTTGGTCCGGATATTTCTTCAGCTGTGTTTGCTCTTGGTTTTGCCAACAGGGCAGCCATGGCTTTTGGTGGTGTTGAGCCGGGAGACTATCGCAGGATGCTGATGTATAACAAGAACCGTATCTTTGCCTTTGTTAATGCACTGGGTGACGTTGGTACCGAATGGGCTGTCGCGGCTGCAGGCTGTGTTAACTGGGGTTTCCCGACATTGGCCGATACGGACATTCCTGAGATCCTGCCCACAGGTATCTGTACCTATGAGCATGTTGTTGCCAATGTTCCCCATGATGAGATCTGTCAGAAATCGGTAGAGGTTCGTGGTCTGAAAATCAATATCACTGAGATTGATATTCCACTTGCTTTCGGTCCTGCTTTTGAGGGTGAGCGTGTTCGTGGTGGTGATCTTTTCGGTCAGATGGGTGGTGGTAAGACCCAGTGTACCGAGTTGGTGAAAATGGCTGAGATGAATGAGATTGAAGACGGCAAGGTTGAGGTTGTCGGTCCTGATATAGGCGATATGAAAGAAGGTGATGTGTTGCCGCTTGGTATTCTCGTTCAGATTGCCGGGCGTGAATTTCAGGAGGATTTCGAGCCTATCATGGAGCGTCAGATCCATCATCTGATTAACTATATCCAGGGTATCATGCATATTGGTCAGCGTGACATCTCCTGGGTACGTATCAGCAAGGCGGCTGTGGAAAAAGGCTTTACCCTGAAAGATATCGGAGTTGTGCTTCACGCTAAATTTCATCAGGATTTCCAGAAAATTGTCGATAAGGTCCAGGTCACTCTCTATACCAAGCAGGAAGATGTGGATAAAATTACTGCCCAGGCCAGAGAAGAGTATAAGACCCGTGATGCCCGTGTTGATACCATGACTGATGAAGATGTGGAGACTTTCTACTCCTGCAGTCTCTGTCAGTCTTTTGCTCCAAGTCATGTCTGTACAGTCAGTCCTGAAAGAACAGGACTGTGTGGTGCTTATAACTGGATGGACTGTAAAGCTGCTTACGAAATCAACCCGACCGGACCGAATCAGCCGATTCAGAAAGGAAAGGTTCTTGATCCTAAACTTGGACGCTTCGAAGGAGTTGACGAGTTTATCAAGGTTGCCTCTAAAGGTGCTATTGAAACCTATAATTTCTATTCCATGGTCCATGCCCCTATGACAACCTGTGGCTGCTGTGAGTGTATTGCTGCCATGTTACCGGCATGTAACGGTATCATGACTGTCGGTCGTGATTATACAGGTGATACTCCCTGTGGAATGAAATTCACCACACTTGCCGGTGTAATGGGTGGTGGTGCGGCTTCACCTGGATTCGTCGGTCACTCCAAGTTCAATATCACCCAGAAGAAGTTTATTCTTGGGGATGGCGGGCTGCTTCGCCTGGTCTGGATGCCGAAGATAGTTAAAGATGAGATTCGGGAAAGACTGAATGCCAGAGGGGCCGAGATGGGTGTTGAGAATTTCGCTGATATGATCGCTGATGAAACCGTAGGCGTGACTGAAGAGGAGATTCTGCCCTGGCTCGAAGAAAAGGGTCATCCTGCACTGAGCATGGATCCTCTTATTGGCTAAATTGAAGCAATGATGCTGCACATGCTGTCCGGCGTGTGCAGCTTCAGGCTCTGAAATAGAAACAAGGAGACAACACAAATGGCGTTAACAGGAATTCAAATATTCAAACTCCTGCCTAAGACGAATTGTAAAGAGTGTGGGGTTCCGACCTGCCTGGCTTTTGCAATGAATCTTGCATCCGGTAAGGCTGAACTTGACTCTTGTCCCTATGTATCGGATGAAGCGCGTGAACAGCTCGCAGAGGCTTCTGCGCCGCCGATTCGTCCGGTAGCAATTGGAAAAGGTGTTCGGGAGGCGAAGACAGGTGGGGAAACAGTTCTTCACAGGCATGAAAAGACATTTTATAATCCCACCATGTTTGCAGGGATAATTACCTCTGACACCCCGGTAGAGGAAGTAGAAGCAAAATTGAAGGTCTGGAATGCCCTGCAATACGAAAGAGTTGGTTTTAACCTGCGTCCGGAGCTTGCTGCTCTCAAAGATGTTAATGGTGATGCCGATGCGTTTGCTGCCCTTGCAAAACTCATTGCGGAAACATCAGAGTTTAACCTGGTGCTGATGAGTGAAGATGAGGCTGTTATCAGCGCGGCTGTTGCAGTAGCAGGTTTCAAACGACCACTTATCTATGCGGCAACAGAGAGTAATGTTGATGCATTTGGCAAAATTGCCCAGGATAATGAGTTGCCGTTGGCAGTGAAAGCCGATTCCATTGATGGCGTTATGGCGTTGACGGAAAAACTGACAGAGATGGGTCTGAAAGACCTGGTGATCGACAGTGGTTCAAGAGATCTTAAACAGGCTCTGGAAGATCAGGTTGCCATCAGGCGTGCGGCCTTGAAAGATGGGAATAAAGCCCTCGGGTTCCCGACCATTACTTTTCCGTGTGAGATGGCTTCTAACCTGGACATGGAAGCACTTATTGCCGGCATGTTTGTCGCCAAGTATGGTGGAATTGTTGTTCTATCCGATCTGACAACTGAGGTCATGTTTCCGCTGCTGCTTGAAAGATTGAATATCTTCACCGATCCCCAGAGGCCAATGACTGTAACAGAGGGAATTTTTGAAATCGGTAATCCTGATGAGAACTCTCCTGTACTGGTCACTACAAATTTTGCCCTTACCTACTTTATTGTATCCGGTGAGATTGAAGGAAGTAAGGTCCCGGCCTGGCTGTTGATCAAGGATTCAGAAGGTCTTTCAGTATTGACTGCCTGGGCTGCCGGTAAATTTGGTGGTGATGATGTCGGCATGTTTGTTAAAAAGTGCGGCATCATGGATAAGGTGAAACACACTGAATTGATTATCCCGGGTTATGCTGCTGCCATTGCCGGTGATGTCGAAGAAGAGCTGCCAGGCTGGACGATCACCGTTGGCCCAAGGGAATCAGCCCATCTGGCCGGATTTTTGAAAGCACGGTAAGCATTGTTCTTCCTGAAGTACGGGAAACAGTTATTGTCTTCCTGGCCGAAAGCGTATATGTTTTGGGTCAGGAAGTAGAGTTTTGGCAGGTAAGTCTTTAAATTTACAGGAATGAAAGGAGAAAAATATGATTCTTTTCGGCGAAAGCCTGAATGTAATCTCCACGGTTATCGGAAAAGCTTATAAAGAGCGTGATCCGAAACCGATTCAGGAGGAATGCCTGGAGCAGGTCAAGCTTGGTATGGATTATATCGATATCAATCTTGGTCCTGCCAAAAAAGATGGCAAGGAATTGATGCCATGGGTTTGTCAGGTCGTGCAGGAGGTTGTCCCCGATGTCCCTCTGCTTCTTGATACATCCAATATTGAAGCTATCGAGGAAGGTTTGAAGGTTCTGAAACCTGCCAGCAAACCCCATATTGTTAATTCAATCATGGCGCGCCCCGAAAGGTATGAAGTTATGCTGCCTATGGCTGCCAAATATGAAGCTGATATTGTTGCCCTGATGTGGGGACCTGATGGTTTGCCAAGGGATGAGAACGAAAGAGCAGCTCTCTGTGTGGAACTGGTTTATGCTGCCAATGAGGCCGGGATCCCCAATGAAAAAATCTGGGTTGACGGTATTGTAACTCCTGTAAATATTCAGCAGGCTCAATGTATGGCGCTGTTGACTTTCCAGATGATGCTTGATGATATTGCCCCTGGTGCAATGAGTACCTGTGGTCTTTCCAATATATCCAATGGACCTCCGGTTCATCTGCGTCCAATCATTAATACAACTTATATGATCATGCTCGGACGTTATGGCATGAAATCCGTTATCTCTGATCCTCTTGACACAAACCTTACGGATGTTGCCAAAGGCAGACGTCAGGATATCGTGGATGTTGTTTACCAGGCAATGGACGGTGAGGCTCCTGATCCATCCAGCCTGTCCAAGGAACTTGGTGATTATGTGAAAACAGTCAAAGTCATTACAGGTGAAACACTGTTTTCTGATTCATACCTCGAAGTGTAATAAGTTTTTATTGTTATTCATGAGCCTCATTCCGTCAGGAATGGGGCTTTTTTTATTGTGATCGTGTTTATCGTAGTTACTGTTTATACGTCTACTTTGAGGATGGTTCACCTCGGGTGATGTGACTGATTTTCATAAATCGTATTCCCGGGTTGGGTTTTGCAATTTTCAACTGATGATGAGATTTAATATGAATCAAAACAAGAATAAAAAAGGGTGGGTGTATGCCTTTGTCTGTAACCCTGGAGCTGATGAGAGTTTTCTGGGTTTATACAGTGAAAATAATGATATGAATTTTATTCCAGCTTTTTACACTAAAGAAGAGGCTAACGACTGTTTTTTATCTCTTCCAAGAGAAAAGGGAAAGAAATATGAACTGCAGGCAGTTCATATGGAAGAACTCACAAAAGATGCTGAACAAAATGGCTATTCTGTAGTTATGGTAGATGGTAACGGGAAAATTATTGTTGAGTCCGTTGAATAATAAAACAGCTTCAAT
This sequence comes from Desulfomarina sp., assembly GCF_054039375.1. NCBI lineage: Bacteria > Pseudomonadati > Thermodesulfobacteriota > Desulfobulbia > Desulfobulbales > Desulfobulbaceae > Desulfomarina > Desulfomarina sp. The sequence goes on from NZ_JBPLBA010000139.1 coordinate 17,539, forward strand.
TTATTGGTTTGAGCAAAAGGTTCGGTAATTTACACGCTTATGGCCTTTTATTGTATCTACACATTGAAACTATTGAAAATCCCAACTAGCGGCAATTCAACCTTCAGCCGTGGATTTTCAGATAATGAACCGATTATTGGAACGGGAGGGAAAAATTGAGTCTGAAAATAGCAATAGGCGGTAAAGGAGGAGTGGGAAAAACGACTGTCACCTCTCTTCTTGCGAGATGTCTTGCAGCCGGCAAAAAGAACAAGGTCATTGCCATCGATGCAGATCCGGTCGCAAATCTGGCAGCCGGGCTTGGGATTCCAGAAGACGATCCCATCACACCTATCGCCGAATTAAAAGATCTTATTGCAGAAAGGACGGGTGCGGAGCCTGGGACAATGGGGGGCTTTTTTACCCTGAATCCAAAAGTTGATGATATACCGGAGCGTTTTTCCAGAGAAAAAGACGGTGTAAAACTCCTGGTTATGGGAACTGTCCAGAGAGGTGGGTCTGGTTGTATCTGTCCCGAATCGACGATACTCAAGGCCCTGATGAATCACCTGGTTCTCTACCGTGATGATATTGTTATTATGGATATGGAAGCGGGAGTGGAACATCTTGGTCGGGCCACCTCATCTTCGGTTGATGCCTTGATTATTGTGGTTAACCCGGGGGCACGCTCCAGAGTGGCCGCCGAAAGAATTAGAAAACTTGGTCAGGATATCGGAATTAAAAATATTGTTGTTCTCGGAAACAGGGTCAGAAATGAAGATGATGAAAGACTGATTCGAGAGTCATTGTCTGATTTTGAAATTCTGGGCTTTGTTTCTGAACATGAAGAAATAATAAAATCTGACAGAACCGGGGAACGTCCCTTTCAGAACGCAGATGAAATTCCGGAAGAAATTTTTAAGATTGC